>CAYNLI010000101.1:0-10595 GCA_964398035.1 uncultured Flavobacteriaceae bacterium
AGCCATTATCAACAAGCTGAATTTTTTAATGAAAAAATAACCAATGATGTTAATTTACGATATGTAAATGACATGATTATAAAATACGAATCAGAGAAAAAGAATACCCAAATTGAAGAATTGGCCAAAGAAAATGAAAATGTAAGACTTAGGCTTAGAAGAAACAACACTACCCTTTTGATTAGTGGTCTTGCTTTGCTTCTCTTGGCAGGGATACTCTACATTTTATACAGACAATATCAGTTAAATAATGAGAAGAAAGTACTGACTTTGGAACAAAGCATGTTGCGGAGCCAAATGAATCCACATTTTTTATTCAATTCTCTAAACTCTATTAAACTGTATATCATCAACAATGAGAAAAAGAATGCCGTTCATTATTTAAACAAATTTTCAAAACTGGTCAGGAAAATTCTTGAGGCTTCCTCAATGAAAGAAATATCACTGGCCGAAGAGTTGGAAACCGTGGAATTATATATGAATATTGAGAATATTCGTTTTTCCAATGAAATAGATTTTAAAATCACCATTGAGGATGACATAAACCCTCACAACATAAAAATCCCATCCCTTATCCTACAGCCTTTCTTAGAAAATGCAATATGGCATGGCCTTTCATCAAAAGAAGGGCAGAAAAAAATAACACTTCATATAAGCAAAGAAAATCAGTGGTTTACAAAAATTTGTATCACTGACAATGGAGTGGGAAGAGAAATGGCAGAAAAAATAAAAGAAAATAAAATCTTAAAAAGAAAGTCTGTTGGAATAGACATCACCAAAGAAAGATTGGCTAATTTTTCCAAGGATTACCAAAATTCTTTTGACGTAAAAATGGTTGATCTCTATGATGATGAGAACAAACCTTCGGGAACCATGGTGATTCTAGACATCCCAACTATTTAGAATGTTCTTTTGCCACTTCCTCCAACTCCGCGTACCATTTTTTTCCAAACTTTCTTATCAAAGCTTCTTTTACAAACTTATATATAGGTACTTGCAATTCTTTTCCCAAACTACATGCGTCGTCACAAATTTCCCATTTATGGTAATTCACGGCCGTAAGTTCTGTATACTCTCTAACTCTAATAGGATATAAATGGCAAGAAACAGGTTTTTTCCATTTTATGACCCCAGCGTTATACGCTTCTTCAATTCCACATTTGGTAATTCCCTTTTCTGAAAAAACCACATACGCACATTCACTTTCGTTCACCAAAGGTGTTTCCCATTCACCATCATCTCCCTTTATAAATGCTCCTTGTTCTTCTATGACAACTATCCCTTCTGGTCGTAAAAATGGTTTTACAGCACTATAGATGTCCACCAAAATCTCTGTCTCATTATCATCAACTGGCGCACCGGCGTTCCCATCTATACAGCAAGCGCCCTTACAAGCATTAAGATTGCATACAAAATCATTTTCTATGATTTCTTCGGACACTATCGTTTTTCCTAACTGGAACATATCTTGAATATCAATTTGCAAAGATACTTTTTTAGGGCATAATTCAATCTCTTTTATTTTTATTCAAAACATCTAAAAGGTTCTTATAAAACGTAAATTTGTGCATAATTTAAAATTATTCTCGATGAATTTTAGTTTTAAAGAAATTGCTACGGCAAGCATGATTCTTTTTGCGGTAATCGATATTTTGGGAAGTGTCCCCATTATCATTGGATTGCGAAAAAAAGTAGGCCATATACAGTCTGGCAAAGCAACTTTGGTCGCTGGTGGCATTATGATCGCCTTTTTGTTTGTAGGGGAAGAAATCCTGAATTTAATAGGGATTGATGTCAACTCTTTTGCTGTTGCTGGTGCTCTTGTTATTTTCTTTTTGGCTATTGAAATGGTGTTGGGCATAACTATTTATAAGGATGATGAACCAGAAAGTGCATCTATTGTACCTATTGCCTTTCCGTTGATTGCAGGTGCTGGGACAATGACTTCAATACTGTCTTTACGTGCAGAATATCATGTTGAAAATATTATTGTGGCCATACTGGTAAATGTTATTTTTGTCTACCTCGTTTTAAAATCTTCCAAAAAAATAGAAAAGGTACTTGGAAAAAGTGGTTTAAATGTTATAAGAAAGGTTTTTGGAGTTATTCTACTGGCTATATCAGTAAAACTATTTGCAACCAATATCAATCAACTTTTTTAATCTTTTATAAAAGTCAAAATCATGAACAAAATATTCTCTTTAGTATTAATCATTCTAGCACTGGCATTGATTGCCCTTAACGCTACTCTTATAGATTTTGAAAACCCTTTTGTTGGTGACAGCCTTATTGCTTTGATAGGCATCTTGGCTTCGTTCTGTGCAATTGTATTGCTTCTGATATATATTGCCTCTAAAAAAATAGAAAAAAAACTGAATGAGGATTAATTATTGGCTTCAATAGTTTCCGCCTCTTTTTGAGAAATTGTTGGACGATTCAATTCCAATATTTTTTTCAGCATGGCGTCTCCCTTTCCTTTGATCTTGGCATAGCTATTTGTTGAAAATAACTGTTCTGCCAAAGCTGCTTTTAAATAGAGTTTTATCTTATCCTCAAAAGCATAAAAATCCAATTTTATATTGCGAGCAATGGAATAATCTACAAAACGTTCAAAAAGAATATCATCTACTTTAAAAGTATCCATATATTCATCTTTAGAAAAGCTTGCATATTGCTCCCTATCCTTGTCCAACTCTTCAAAAACAAAAAATGATAAAAAGCCCACGCTTTCCAATGTTTCAACGGTTTCCTCTTCATTAGTGCCTATAGGCACAAAAACATCTGGGATAATACCGCCCCCACCATAAACTACTTTACCTCTTGGGGTTGTGAATTTTAATGAGTCCGCCACTTTAATACTATCAACAGAAATCAATTCCCCACTATGATAGCGATTAGTGAATTTTTGATAGTAATCTTTAGTCCCATTTTTATAAGTTTTTTGAATAGAACGCCCAGTAGGAGTATAATATCTAGAAACCGTTAGCCGTACAGCAGAACCATCTCCTAATTGCATTTCTCGTTGTACAAGACCTTTTCCAAATGACCTTCTCCCAACTATGGTCCCTATATCATTGTCCTGCAATGCACCTGCAACAATTTCACTGGCAGAAGCAGAACGCTCATTGATCAATACATATACCTGCTTATCTTCAAAACTGCCTTCATCAGTAGCAAAGGACTTGTCTATTTTTCCTTTCTTGTTTTTTGTGAAGAGGATTAATTTTCCATCTTTCAAAAATTCATCTGCCATTTTCTCTGCAATTCCCAAATAACCTCCTGGATTATCCCTTAGATCCAAAACTAATTTTACAGCTCCTTGTTCTTGCAAAGCAGTAAGAGCGCCTTTAAATTCCTTGAAAGTAGATTCCGCAAAACGATTCACTTTTATATAGCCCATATCTTGGGTCAGCATATAATAAGCATCTACACTTTTTATAGGAATAACATCTCTTTTAATATTGACCGTAAAATATTTATCCTCACTCTTACGGTATATCTTAAGTTTAACCGTTGACCCTTCCTTTCCTTTAAGTTTATCAACAACACTTTCACTTGGTAAGTTCTTCCCATAAAGGGTGTCATTACCAGCCATAAGAATACGGTCTCCTGCCATAATCCCTTTTATAAAACTAGGGCCTTTGTCCACCGTTCTAATTACGGATATGGTGTCTTTGTACATATAAAAATTGACCCCGATGCCCACAAAATCACCTTTCATGTTTTCAGACACCTCATCCATTTCCTGTTTTGGAATATAGACTGAATGTGGATCCAATTTATCTAAAATATTGCTCACTGTAACATCAACAATACTATCCGTATTTATTTCATCTACATACTCATACTCAATATAATCAATAAGCCTGTTCAGCTTATCCTTTTTGGAATTTGTAGTAAACAACTTCTCTGGTGAGTCATTAAAATTAAGCTTGCCTCCAATAAAAATCCCAATGGCAACAGCAGTACCAATAATTACAGGCCATAAGTAGTTGTGTTTTTTGTTCATTTTCTTGGGGCGATTAAGAAACGTTATCAATAATGGGCATATGCGTTAATTCCACACCCGCTTGTTCTAAAAAAATTAATCCAGAATCATCTTTGTATGCCTTTTTATATACAACGCGTTTAATCCCAGATTGATGTATCAACTTACTGCATTCTCTACATGGTGACAAGGTAATGTACAACGTTGATTCTTGACAGGATTGTGTTGATGCCGCTACTTTTAAAATAGCATTGGCCTCCGCATGCAAAACATGCCATTTAGTATATCCTTCCTCATCCTCGCAAAAATTATCAAACCCTGAAGGTGTCCCATTATAGCCATCAGAAATAATCATTCTGCCTTTTACAATTATGGCACCTACCTGTCTACGTTTGCAAAAAGACAATTTGCCCCACTCTGTTGCCATTCGCAAATATGCCTTATCATATTTTTCTTGCTTCTCCTTTTTCATATATAAATGAAGGCTTTATTCTTTAACAATTCTCAGTTTTCTTAGTGGAACAAGATACCCTGTTTCCATAACCTCTACAACCGTAAAGGGTTAATATTTAGTGAAAATCTATAAAGGAAACGTTTTAATGAGCATTGGTATTGTAATAAGAATAATCAATACTGAACTTATTAATATAAATAAGGACTGTTTTACTTTTAAGATTGACTGCATTATGTAGGCCAAAAACAAAATACAGACAATAATTGAAACCTGTGAAATTTCTATACCCGATGCAAATCCTAAAAGTGGACCTCCTTTTTGCTCTTTCCCTGCCATCAACATTTTAAAGTAGTTAGAAAACCCAAAGCCATGTATCAGCCCAAAAAAAGCGGTGACCAATAACTGCAATAACCAACTTTTTTGATGTATGCTTTTCTTAATGTCCAATACATTGAACAAGGCTGTTAATAAAATGGTCACAGGTATTAAAAATTCTATCCAGGATGCATTTATAACCATCGCTTCGTAAACGGACAATGCCAAGGACATACAATGAAAAATGGTAAACACTGTAGCTAAAAGCAATACTTTTTTCCAATTCTTAAACGTAAAGGGGATTGCCAAGGCTGATAAAAACAAAATATGGTCATACGCCCCAAAATCCAACACATGGTCTAAACCCAATTTTATATAGAACCAGAATTCTTCCATTTTCTTTTATTTGTTGATTTTTAGTTGATAGTTGTTAGGGTGTTCGTTTTTGATTAAAGTGTAAAGTAACAACTATCCAATTCCTCTCTCATTCTGTATTTCTTCGTAGGCTTTTTGCACTTGCTTAAATTTTTCTTCAGCACCTTTTTTAATGGCCTCATTTTCTGTGACCACTTTATCTGGATGGTATTTTTTGGCCATTGTTCGGTAAGCCTTTTTCACCTCATCATCAGTTGCCTTCTTTTCTATTTCAAGGATTTTATAGGCATTGTCAACAGATTTAATGAACATTGCTTTTATGCTTTCAAAATCTATGTGCCCTACTCGTAAATATCCAGCTATTTCTTCTATTTTATTAATCTCAGGAGTGCTTACATGCCCATCAGCCTGTGCAATTCCGAATAAAAAGTGGAGCAATTGCAAACGTACTTCATAACGGGTACGCTGGGTCATAAATGCACAGATCCTTTGGGTAGAAATCTCCTTTTTTTTAATGACCTCATTAAAAGTCCTGAAAATAGCATTTGCTTTTTCTTTACCATAGGTACTTAAAAAATATTGACGCACGTAATCTAGCTCTCGCTGACTTACTTTTCCATCGGCTTTAATCACAATAGAACACAGAGAAAGAAGGTGCAGCTCAAAATCGGCAGGAGAAACCGGTCCTCTACGAATATCTTTATAAACAGTGCCAGCACCTCTGCCAATACTTCCTTTTCCCTTGGTAGTAAAACTATCAATTGCACTACCAACTAAAAACCCTAAAACAGCTCCTGGAAATCTAAATACCGAATACCCAATAACTGCCGCAAACCACTTAATCATAACAATTTTATAATTTTTTTCAAAGATATAATTTTACTTGCCAAATACTATTCTAAGGATAAAGTTAAGGTGTTCGACCAAAATGCGACAAATTAATTACCTTTGTAACACATTTTTAAAACAAAATAGACATGTACCCTGCAGAATTAGTAAAACCCATGAGAGATGACTTGGCAATGGCCGGGTTTGAAGAATTACATACATCAGAAGCTGTTGAAAATGCATTGAAACAATCTGGAACCACTTTAATAGTTGTTAACTCCGTTTGTGGTTGTGCTGCTGCCAATGCAAGACCAGCTGCTAAAATGAGCCTTCAGAATGATAAAAAACCAGATCATATCGTAACTGTTTTCGCTGGTGTGGATACGGAAGCCGTAAATACCGCAAGAAATGCCATGATTCCTTTTCCTCCATCATCGCCAAGTATGGCCTTGTTTAAAGATGGGGAATTGGTACACATGATAGAGCGTCATCATATTGAAGGAAGACCAGCAGAAATTATTGCTGAAAACCTAGTTGAAGCTTATAATGAGTTTTGTTAATAGTTCTATCTTAAAATATAGAAAAAACCACTTCTTACTGAGGTGGTTTTTTAATTTTAACCCGTATCTTTCTTTGTATGCAAAAAGCTATAGTCATAGGAGCATCATCTGGAATAGGCTTGGAGCTGTCAAAAATTCTTGCTAAAAGCAATCATCTTGTTGGTATTACTGGCAGAAGAAAAACCTTGCTTAAAAATTTACAAGCTGAATCTCCAACCTATTTCATTGTTGAATCCTTCGACTGTACCAAGGAAAATGCTATTGAACATCTTGAAAAACTTGTCAACAAACTTAATGGTTTAGATGTATTGATTTTTAATTCAGGAATGGGTGAAATCAACAAAAACCTTAATTATACCATTGAAGAGGAAACCAACAAATTGAATGTAGTGGCCTTTACCAAAATAGTTGGTTGGGGATTTAATTATTTTAAAAATCAAGGACAAGGACAATTAGTTGCTATCTCCTCTATTGCCGGACTTCGAGGAGGCAGGCACGCTCCCGCATACAATGCATCCAAAGCATATCAAATCAGTTATCTTGAAGGGTTAAGGCAGAAAACAAAAAAACTAAATCTAAATATTACAATTACAGATATTAGGCCAGGTTTTGTAGATACAGATATGGCAAAAGGTGATGGTAAATTTTGGGTAGCACCAAAAGAAAAAGCTGCCAAACAAATTTATAACCATATTGTAAGAAAAAATGATGTCGCTTACGTGACAAAAAGATGGTATTTTGTTGCCATCTTTGTGAAAATTTTACCCAATTGGTTGTATAACCGGCTATAACATGCTAAAAATATTCTCATATCCCATTTCCTTTATTTTCTTCCTAGCCTTTGGGTTAACCTTGGCCTTTTTTCACCCAATTCAGTGGATCTGTTTAACTGTTTTTGGCCATAAGGCCCATAATCTAAGTGTAAGCCTTCTTAACTGGACCCTTATGCGGTGTACAAATATTTTGGGCGCTAGATATTCATTTAACAATCCTCATAAAATCCCAAAAGACAGACCACTCATTATTGTTACCAACCACCAAAGCATGTATGATATATCGCCCATTGTGTGGCACATGCGCAAACACCAACCAAAGTTTGTGAGCAAAAAAGAATTGGGAAAAGGAATCCCCAGTGTATCCTATAACCTTAGAAACAATGGCTCAGTATTAATTGACAGAAACGATAACAAACAGGCCATATCCGAAATCATGAAACTTGGAAAGGCGATTGAAAAAAACAATTGGAGTGCCGTAATTTTCCCTGAAGGAACAAGAAGTAGAACGGGGCATCCCAAAAAATTTCAACCCACTGGACTAAAAATATTGCTTAAAAATGCTCCATCGGCATTAATAGTTCCCATCAGCATAAATAATTCATGGAAGATGCTTCGGTATGGTAAATTCCCCATGGGTCTAGGCGCCTATATTACCCATGATGTACACACTCCCATAGAAAATAAAGGAAATTTAGATGATTTGGTGACCATGATAGAAAAACAAATTACCTCTGGTATTACTTCTTTTAAATGACACATACAGACCTAATTGAAAAGACCATTTCTTTTGTAAAAGAAACTTTAAAAGATGCTGAGGGCGGGCATGACTGGTTCCACACACATCGCGTATTTTTAAATGCCCAGCATATTGCAAAAGGTGAAAAGGCAAATAAATTGATTGTTTCCCTTGGCGCTTTGCTTCATGACATTGCCGACGCCAAATTCCATGATGGCGATGAAACCATTGGACCCAAATTGGCCAAGGATTTTCTTTTTTCTATACAGGTTGATGAAAAAACCATAGACCATGTAATCAATATCATTAACCACATTTCTTTTAAAAACAGTTTAGAAAGTGGTAAAAAATTCACCTCGTTAGAACTACAAGTAATACAGGATGCAGACCGATTAGATGCCATAGGTGCCATAGGGATTGCCAGAGCATTCAATTATGGCGGGTTTAAGAACAGGACAATGCACGACCCTGTTATTGCTCCCAACTTAAACATGACCAAGGAGGAGTATAAAAAAAGCAGCGCTCCGACCATTAACCATTTCTACGAAAAATTATTGCTGCTCAAAGACAAAATGAATACCCAAACGGGAAAGCAATTGGCAGAAGAACGGCACCAATATATGCTGAATTTTCTAGAGCAATTCTATAAAGAATGGAATGGGAATATCTAAGTTATTTTACTCAAACGTTATAGTTTTACATGCTATGACCAAACTATAATATCTTCTTGAATTTTTTGTACCTTTCAAAACTGGAAAACTACATATCCAACCCAAAATGCAAAGAAGAAAGTTCCTTAAAAATGTAGCAGCTTCATCTGCTGCTTTTACCATTGTCCCAAGTTATGTAATGGGTAAAAATCATATTCCCCCCAGTGACACACTTTACGTAAGTGCCTTTGGAGTGGGTGGGCGTGGCGCAGGGGTCATCAATGATCTACAAAGAACCGGCCAAGTAAAATTTGTTTCCTTTTGTGACGTAGATGACAGAAATGCCAAAGAGACCTATGAACGCTTCCCAGATGTAAAACGCTACAAAGACTTTAGGAAAGTATACGAAAATCATTTAAAGGATATGGATGCCATTATGGTGGCAACTCCAGACCATATGCATGCCACTATTGCTTTACCTTTTATACGAGAAAAAAAGCACGCCTATGTAGAAAAGCCATTAACACACAATATATATGAAGCTCGTTTAATGACCCAAGCGGCAAAAGAGCATGGCGTAGTGACCCAAATGGGCAACCAAGGCGCTTCTAGTGATGGCAGTAGACAAGCTAAAGAATGGATAGATGCCGGTGTTATTGGCAAGGTTAAAAAGATTGATTGTTGGACCAACCGTCCTGTATGGCCACAAGGCATACCCGTACCTACAAAAAAACATAGAATACCTAAAGGGTTGGATTGGGATCTTTGGCTGGGCACAGCAAAAATGCGAGATTACAATCCTGCCTATTTGCCTTTTAAATGGCGCGGTTGGTGGGATTTTGGAACTGGAGCTTTGGGTGATATGGGTTGCCATATAATAGAAACTCCATTTAGCGCATTAGATTTAGGGTATCCAACAGAAGCTGAAGCCAGTTGTACTACCAATTGGGTGGGTGATTTTGTTGAGGCCGATTATAGCGCTTCTTGTCCTGCTTCTTCCGTAGTTCGTTTAAAATTTGACCATGATATTCACGGCACTATAGATTTTAGTTGGAGTGATGGCGGTATTAAACCCGATTTACCAGACGACTTATTAGATGGAGAAACAATTGGAGATACTGGTGGTGGCACTATTTTTTATGGCACCAAAGGTATTTTAGTTACGGATACGTATTCTCGTAATGCCCGGTTATTGCCTTCTAAGCAAATGAGTCTTTTAAACCCCCCTGCACAAACACTTTCAAGAATTGAAGGTGGCATGGGCGGTCACCAAAAAAACTGGGTAGAAGCTTGTTTAAACGGCGGAACTACTTCATCTGATTTTGCTAAATCTGGACCATTGACAGAGGCTGTTCTTATGGGCAACTTGGCTATTAAAGCATACCAGTACAAAACAATCAAAGAAGGTAAAAAGTTAGGCGATTGGGATCCTTTCAACTATCCTGGAAGACGTAAGTTATTATGGGATGGGGAGAACATGAAAGTGACCAACTATGACAAAGCCAACGAATGGGTAAAAAGAGAATACCGTAAAGGTTGGGAGTTGAAATAAACCGAATATATTATATACAAAAACCCACTAAAAAATAATTTAGTGGGTTTTTAATTTTATTGATTCTATTTTTTGTGTTTTTTCTCAAAAGTCAGAAAAATGAAAATTAGAATAACCGCATTTGACCATCTTTATATTCTTGGTGCAATTCCTTGTTCAATTTTGGAAAAACTTTATCCTTAAAATACGTGTGTCTTGCCAACCGTACTAGTTCATGTATTTGTTGGGCAATCTTCCCCTCGCCCCTTCCCCGTATTCTATATCTACTGTCATTTAAAGTACCTCCATGGCAATCCTGTATTTGGTGCAGTACCTTGTCTGCCCTGTCTGGCAAGGTTTTCTTGATCCAGTCAGTAAAAAT
>CAYNLI010000102.1:0-10491 GCA_964398035.1 uncultured Flavobacteriaceae bacterium
AATTGTTGGGATAATGCAGTGGCAGAATCATTCTTTAAGAGCTTAAAAGTAGAATGGGGCTATAAGTGAAGACCAGATGCGTCATTTTTTAGAAAATCATGATGAGCGGCGAATTGCTAGCCCAGAATTTGTTGGAAATGCTGAAAAAGGAAAACCTGCCATGGTGGTTTCGGTTACAATAAGTACATCGCCTACCATGATTTATTTTGGTCAAGAAGTTGGTGAACCTAGGGCAGATAATGCCGGGTTTGGTGAACCTAGCAGAACTTCCATTTTTGATTATATAGGAGTTCCACATCACCAACGATGGGTAAACAATAAAAAGTTTGATGGTGGCCAACTTTCACAAGAGGAAAAAGAACTTCGAGACTTTTATAAACGCTTGTTGAATTTTACCATTAGCAGTTCGGCCTTAATGGTGGGATATCAAGAAATCCACTTTTATAATAAAGAAAATACAGAAAATTATAATCATAAGGTGCTGTCCTATGTGCGTTGGTCAACAGATGAAAAGCTTATTGTTATTTCCAATTTTGATGCTGATGAAGGTTATTCCTTTGAACTAAAACTCCCAAATACTATAATTTCTGAGTGGCAATTAAAAGACGGCTCTTATGATTTAATCGAAAAATTATATGGAGAAAAAAACAAAGAGCTAAAAGTTGTGAATGGTCAAGGCTTAGTTCTGGTAAAATTAAAACCATTAGAGTCTTTTATTTTCAAAATGAATAACTAAAATAGTTAATTAAGGAGATCTAGTAGGATTGCTCGTTGTTTTATAGGCCAAAGCAAAAGCAGTCACGAAACCAAGAATGCCAGAAAAACACCGCCCATACGTTAAATTAAAACTTTTTTATGCATCATGGTTTCCTATTGCCCATTTGCTATAAAGTGCACTAATGGTAAAAGATAACTAATATGTCCAATAAATATTGATTTAGAAAACGCAGTATTTTTAAAATTTAGTTGGTTAGTAATCAGATGATTACGTCAAATTAAATTACATATTTGATGATATGATAAAAAAAAGCTATTATTTTTGATATTTTATTATCGTTAGATGAGTGTGATTTTCAACATCTAGTTGTATTTTAGGTATATAAAGAATTTTATTACAATGAAGAAAAAACTACTGATTTATAGTATAGCTTTAATAGGTGTTTTGGCATGCACAAATCAAAATTCAAAATTTATGGTAATTGGTCATAGAGGTGCAATGGGGCATGAGACTGAAAACACATTGGCATCTATCCAAAAAGCAATGGATTTGGGTGTGGATATGATAGAAATAGATGTTTTTAAAATAGAAAGTGGAGAAATAGTTGTTTTTCATGATGATAGAGTGGAACGTTTGACCAATGGTGGAGGAAATATTGAAGAGTATAATATCTATGATTTAAAAAAATTAATATTGGATGGAAATCACCAAATCCCAATGTTACAGGATGTACTAAAATTGATTGACAATAAGGTTAAATTAAATATTGAACTTAAAGGGGCAAATACAACTGATAGAGTAAATCATATTGTAAACTATTATGTAAAAGAAAGAGGCTGGTCGGCAGACAATTTTATAATTTCTAGTTTTAAATGGGATGAACTTAAAGAAATGCGAAAATACAACCCTGATATTGCAATTGCTGTACTTACAGAGGAAAATCCCTTAGATGCCATAGCTATTGCCAATGAATTGAAAGCTGAAGCCATTAATCCTAATTTTGAAACCCTTAACAAAGAAAATGTGAGTAAAATACAAGAAGCAGGTTTCAAAATTTATACATGGACGGTGAATGAGCCTTCAGACATTGAAAATATTAAAGGAATGGGAGTAGACGGAATCATTACTAACTACCCAGAACGAATCCGATAATGTTTGATGTAATTATTATAGGCGGTGGTGCCGCAGGATTCTTTGCGGCCATACACATAGCCGAGACTTCCACAAATTTAAAAGTGGCTATTATAGAACGAGGAAAAGAAGTTCTTACCAAAGTGAAAGTTTCTGGAGGTGGTCGTTGCAATGTTACCCATGCCGAATTTGACCCCAGTGAGCTTGTTAAAAGTTATCCAAGAGGGGAAAAAGAGCTTTTAGGTCCTTTTCATACTTTTAGTAGTGGTGATACCGTAGCTTTTTTTGAAAAAAGAGGTGTTTTATTAAAAATTGAAAAAGATGGCAGGATGTTTCCAGTCACCAATTCTTCACAAACTATTATAGATTGTTTTCTTAAAGAAATTGATAGACTTGGAATAACGGTACTTAAAAATAGTTCAGTGGTAGCTTTTGCACCATCACAGTCAAAAGAAAATCTTGGAGGCTGGATGGTTGAATCATATAAAAAAACCTATCAAGCAAAAAAAATATTGGTTGCCACAGGTAGTAACCCTAAAATATGGAAGATGTTAGAAGGTTTGGGACATACTATAGAATCACCAGTGTCTTCATTATTTACGTTTAATATAAAGGATGATAGGATTAAAGGAATTCAGGGAGTGAGCACCAATGCCTATATACAGGTAAAATCAAAAAATAATAATGGGGGTAGGGTAGTGATAAATCTTAAAAGTAGATTGCCACAAATTCCAATATTGGAATCTGAGGGGCCATTGCTTATTACACATTGGGGCATGAGTGGCCCAGCTATTTTAAAGTTATCAGCATGGGGAGCTAAAATATTGAATAATTATAAGTATAATTTTAAAATTATTGTAAACTGGTTGCCTGATTATCATATAGGTGGGGTTTTATCGCTTTTAATGGAAATTAAAGAGGTTGAAGCAAAAAAAACCATTCTTAGAACCAATGCGGTTGATATTCCAAGACGTTTATGGATAAACCTTGTAAAAGCATCTGGTATTTCAGATAAAACCAAATGGGGAGATGTCTCAAAGATTCAATTACAGAATTTAACGGACCAACTCACAAAATCAGAATTTTTTGTTGAAGGGAAAAGCACTTTTAAGGAGGAGTTTGTAACTGCTGGTGGCGTGGATTTAAAGGAAATCAATTTTAAAACTTTTGAAAGTAAGATTCACCCCAATCTATATTTTGCTGGTGAAATAATCAATGTAGATGCTATCACGGGCGGATTTAATTTTCAAAATGCTTGGACAGGCGCCTATATTGCTGCAAAGGCAATAGCATCATCTTAAATTAGGAAAGCCCCATCATCAAAAAAGCTGCCAGAATACATCCAATAATAGGTCCAATAACTGGAACCCACGCATACCCCCAATCACTAGGTCCTTTATCTTTTATGGGTAGAATAAAATGCATGAACCTTGGTCCCAGATCACGGGCAGGGTTAATGGCATATCCAGTAGTTCCTCCAAGACATAGCCCAATTCCCCAAACCAAAAAAGCAACTGGTAACGCTCCAAGCGATCCCAGTCCAATTATGGTTTCACTCTCTATAATTGTGGCTTCAGTAAAATAAAGGACTACAAATACCAATACAAAAGTCCCAACAATTTCACTGAATAAATTGGAGAGGGGATTTCGTATAGCCGGAATAGTGGAAAATACCCCCAGCTTGGTTTCTTTGTTATGAGTGATATCAAAATGGTCTTTATGCATAAGCCAAACAATGGTAGACCCTAGCATAGCGCCTAAGAATTGTGCTAAAATGTATGAGGGAACAGCTGTCCAATCAAATTTACCAGCGACTGCCAATCCTAGTGTTACGGCAGGGTTAAGATGTGCTCCACTGTATGGTGCGGCCACTACCACACCAATATAAACGGCCAATCCCCATGCAGTGGTAATGACCATCCAACCTGCATCATTAGATTTTGTTTTTTCTAAAATAACGTTGGCAACAACGCCACCGCCTAAAAGAATCAATAAAAAGGTTCCGATAATTTCCGCTACAAAAGGAGTCATTCTTTACTATTTAATAGTTACTAATTATTTTTTGACCAATGTTCTATGGCATCAATGGCTCTATACCAACCTTTGATTCCTTTTTCTATTTCTTCTCTGTCTGTTTTAGGCTTAAAAAAGACATCTGTTTTCCAGATTTCCTGAATTTCTTCTAAACTGTCCCAATAACCAATGGCCAAACCGGCTAAATAGGCAGCTCCCATAACGGTGGTTTCTACAATTTTTGGACGAACAGTTACGGTATTTAAAACATCAGCTTGGAACTGCATCAACAAATTGTTCACTGTTGCACCACCATCAACCCTAAGTTCTTTTATAGATACTCCAGAATCTGCTTCCATAGCTTTTAGGACATCCATGGTCTGGTAAGCAATAGCTTCTAAAGAGGCTCTGGCAATATGGGCATCTGTGCTGCCACGGGTAAGTCCAAAAATGCTTCCTTGTGCATGTTGGTTCCAATAAGGGGCACCCAACCCTGCAAATGCAGGCACAAAATATACGCCATCAGAACTTTCAACGGTATTTGCCAAGCTTTCAATATCCGATGATTTTTCTATAATTTTTAGACCATCCCTAAGCCATTGTACCACTGCGCCAGCAATAAAAATGCTTCCTTCTAATGCATATGTGGTCTTTCCATTTATTTTCCATGCCACTGTGGTCAGTAAATTGTTTTTAGAAACAATTGGCTTTTCGCCAATATTCATCAACATAAAACAACCAGTGCCATACGTGTTTTTGACCATGCCATCTTTGGTGCACATTTGTCCAAATAATGCCGCTTGTTGATCACCGGCAATTCCAGAAATTGGAATAGTTGCACCAAGAAAGTCAACATCTGTATTTCCATAGATTTCGCTAGATTGTTTTACTTTGGGCAACATGCTTTTTGGAATATTGAGAAGTTGTAGCAACTCGTCATCCCAATCCATGGTGTTTATATTGTAAAGAAGGGTTCTAGAGGCGTTGGTAACATCGGTTATGTGCAATTCCCCCTTTGTCATGTTCCAAATAAGCCAAGAATCTATAGTACCCATGAGAAGTTCCCCATTTTCGGCTCTGGTTCTTGCACCATCAACGTTATCCAATAACCATTTAACCTTGGTTCCAGAGAAATAGGAGTCTATGACCAACCCAGTTTTTTCTCTAATAAGTTTAGACTTCCCCTGTTGTTTTAATTCATCACAATAATTAGCGGTTCTTTTATCTTGCCATACAATGGCATTATATATGGGCTTTCCTGTTTTTTTGTCCCATACCACAACAGTCTCTCTTTGGTTGGTAATGCCAATAGCAGTAATGTTGGAAGCATTTAACTCTTTTTTGGAAAGCACTTCATTTGCCATGGCAGATTGCGTTGCCCATATTTCCATTGGGTCATGTTCTACCCATCCAGGTTTCGGAAAAATTTGAGTAAATTCTTTTTGTGCAATAGAGACAATGTTTCCGCTTTCATCAAAAATAACAGCACGTGAACTTGTTGTTCCTTGGTCTAAAGCCAGAATGTAATTACCCATATTAAAAAGTATTGCAAAGAAATTATAATGTTGATAAATATAGTGATTGTAGATTTATCTAAATTTAGGAAACAATAAATAATTTTAAAAGATTAAGTATTAAAATATAGAGGTACAATTTATTGATAAAGTGATTTTAATATAAATAGGTAAAGAAAAATCGATGAAAATATACATAGCATTGCTAAGGGGGATAAACATAAGTGGTCAAAAGAAAATACTTATGGCCGACCTAAAAAAGCTTTTGAAAGAAACTAGGTTAAAAGATATAGTCACATATATCCAAAGTGGCAACATTATTTTTAAGAGCGAAGAAATAAAAACTGATGTTTTGGAAAATAAAATAAGGGAAGTGATAAAGAATCATTATGGTTTTGATGTTCCAGTACTGGTGCTCACAAAAGAAAGTATAGTGCATATTGTTGAAAACACTCCCTTTGATAAACTTTTGGAAGCTGAAGCCGAAAGAGTTTATTATACTTTACTAAAAAACACCCCTCAAAAAGAGTTGGCAGAAAGATTAAATGATGAAGATTATAAAGATGAGAAATTCAGTATTACTGAAAAATGTGTGTATTTAACCAGTTTACATGGGTATGGACGGGCAAAATGCAACAACAATTTTTTTGAAAAAAAATTAAAGGTTTCAGCAACTACACGAAATTTAAAAACAATGAAAAAGTTGATTGAGTTGGCAAACTATTAGTTTAATACCCAAATTTTATAATTCAACAGTGTAATAAAGCATACCCACAATAAATAGGGAATCATAAGATAAGCTGCGGTAGTACTTACTATTCTAAACCAATTTATGGTGAATAAAATAAAAAGAACTAAAGCCAAAATAATTAGGAGCGACCAAAAAGGGTCTTGATACCCAAAAAATACAATGCCCCACAATGCATTAAGCAATAGTTGAAATCCAAAATGGTATAAGGCTGTTTTTACCCATATATGGTAAGAGCCTTTGGCCCACACCAAACCAACAGATATTCCCATTAGAATATAAAGAACAATCCATACAGGGACAAAAATCCAATTTTCAGGAGTAAAATCAGGTTTGTTCAATGTTATATGCCAATCATTAAGGGCACCAAGTGCAGCAGCCCTTGAAAGAAACCCTATAAGTAAGCATATACTTACTGAAATAATGATATTTATACCTTTCTTGTTCAAATTATTTACTGTAAGTCAACTAAAATAGGAATTTATTTTAATTGGACGTCATCAAAAGTTGGGTAAAAACTATCTTTGTTTAAATTTTGTCGCTTATGACCCATAAAAACTTTGTTCCTTCAATATATTTACATTTAAAGAATGAAGGAAAAGTAACTTGGAAAGCCCCGAGCAATATTGCGCTTATAAAGTATTGGGGGAAGAAAGAAAATCAAATTCCTGCAAACCCATCCGTTAGTTTTACTTTGGATGCTTGTGCTACAACTACAACGCTTAGCTATACAAAACTTCAAAAAAAGAATGGAGGATTTTCGTTCGACTTATTTTTTGAAGGAAAGCCCAAAGAAGATTTTAAACCTAAAATACTTACCTTTTTTACTAGAATAGAAAAGTATATGCCTTTTCTTAAGGAATATCATTTTAAGATTGAAACAGAAAATTCTTTTCCCCATAGCAGTGGTATTGCGTCTTCTGCAAGCGGAATGGCAGTTTTGGCACTTTGTTTAATGAGTATTGAAAAGGAATTGAACCCAGAAATGGATTTAGGTTTCTTTAATCAAAAAGCATCGTTTTTAGCTCGTTTGGGCTCTGGTAGCGCATGCAGAAGTATAGAAGGTGATGTGGTACAATGGGGGAACCATAAAGAAATTGATGGCAGTTCAGATTTGTTTGCTATAAAATATCCGTTTAAGGTTCATAATGTTTTTAAAAAGTATCACGATACTATTTTGTTGGTAGATAAAGGGCAGAAGCAAGTGAGCAGTACAGTTGGGCATAATTTAATGAACGATCATCCTTTTTCTAAAAAACGTTTTAAGCAGGCCCATGAAAATTTATCGACATTACAAGCTGTATTTGCTAAAGGAAATCTAGATAGGTTTATTGAAATTGTAGAGAGTGAGGCACTTACATTGCATGCTATGATGATGACCAGTTTGCCCTATTTTATTTTGATGAAGCCCAATACCTTGAAAATCATTGATAAAATATGGGAATTTAGAAAGACAACAAACACCCATGTGTGCTTTACTTTAGATGCTGGGGCCAATGTTCATGTACTTTATCCAGAAAATGAGAAAGATATCGTTTTTCAATTCATTAAAGATGAGTTGGTTGTATATTGTGAAGAACAACAGTATATTTGTGACCGAATTGGTTTTGGAGCCAAGCAATTATAAACATGAAAGGACCCTTATTTTACTCTAAGATTTTGCTTTTTGGCGAGTATGGTATCATTAAAGATTCCAAAGGACTTTCCATTCCCTATAATTTTTTCAAAGGAGCCTTAAAGACCGAAGAAAATTTGGTTGGAGAGGCAAAAAAATCCAATAGTGGTTTAAAGGCATTTGTTTCTTATTTAGAAGAAATGAAGCAAGAGCAACCAGAACTGGTTTCTTTTGATATGGTCAACTTAAAGAATGATGTTCTTAACGGAATGTATTTTGATAGTTCCATTCCACAGGGATATGGTGTGGGCAGTAGCGGTGCATTGGTAGCTGCTATTTATGATAAATATGCACAAGATAAAATTACGATTTTAGAGAATCTTACAAGAGAAAAATTACTTAAGCTAAAAGCCATATTTGGTAAAATGGAATCTTTCTTTCATGGAAAATCTTCAGGATTAGATCCATTAAACAGTTATTTAAGCTTGCCAATCCTTATTAACTCCCAAGACAATATAGAATCTACCAGTATACCTTCCCAAAATTTAGAAGGGAAAGGCGCTGTCTTTTTATTGGATAGTGGTATAACGGGAGAAACGGCACCCATGGTTCAGATTTTTATGGAAAAGATGAAACAAGAAGGGTTCAGAAACATGCTTAAAGACCAGTTTATTAAACATACTGATGCCTGTGTGGAGGATTTCATCAATGGAAATGTGAAATCTCTTTTTGGCAACCTTAAGCAGTTGTCCCATGTGGTATTGAGCAACTTTAAGCCTATGATTCCCACTGAATTCCATAAGATATGGAAACATGGAATAGATACCAATGAGTATTACCTAAAACTATGTGGTTCAGGTGGTGGAGGTTATATTTTAGGCTTTACACAAGATATAAACAAGGCCAAATTGGCGCTTGCAGACCATAAATTGGAAGTGGTTTACAACTTCTAGAAAATCAAAATGTTTAGTAGAAAAAACAAACTCCTTTTTTATAAGTTAGTGAGTCTGTTTTCTGTGGTCAGAGGGTATAACGTCCTAATGATTATACTTGCCCAATATTTGGCGTCCATTTATATTCTTGCTCCCGATCGTCCTTTGGGAAAAGTGGTTTTTGACCTGAATCTATTCCTCATTGTTACCTCTTCCGCTATGGTAATTGCATCAGGGTACATCATCAATAATTTTTATGATGCTGAGAAGGATCTGATTAATAAACCTCGTAAAAGCATGCTGGATAAGTTGGTGAGCCAACGGTTTAAATTGACGACCTATTTTATTCTAAACTTTCTTGCTGCTTTTTTAGCCAGTTACATATCATTTAGGGCAGTACTGTTTTTTTCGGCCTATATTTTTGGAATATGGTTCTATTCCCATAAGTTAAAGAAGATTCCGTTTGTTGGCAATGTTGTTTCCGCAACATTGGCCATTGCTCCTTTCTTTGCTGTTTTTGTATACTATAAAAATTTTGAAACTGTCATATTTGTACATGCTGTTTTTCTTTTTCTTCTGATTTTGGCCAGAGAAATGATTAAAGATTTGGAAAATATGAAAGGAGATATGGCACAGAATTATAAAACAATACCCATCCTTTTTGGCGATAAAACCTCAAAGGTGTCTATAGGAGTTTTGGTACTCCTAACATTGATACCTGCATTCTTATTGATCAACAATTTTGATATAGGATATATGTACCTCTATTTTATGAGCAGTATTTTTTTATTGCTCTTGTTTTTGCTCTTGTTATGGAGATCCAACAGTAAAAAACATTATGTTTGGTTGCATAATATTCTTAAGCTGATCATTATAGTTGGTGTCTTTAGTATTTTACTGATAGACATAGATTTAGTTCTCCATCGAATTTTATAAAAATCCAATATCCTTTGACTACCTTTGCCGAAAATTTAAAACATGGGCAGGTCAGACTATAATAAGGATAGAAAATCTTCAAGTAGTGAAGGGGGAAATTATAGAAAGAAAAAATATAATGAAGGGAAACCTTCATCAAAAAGAAGTACAGCTCCTAAACAAACATCAGACCCTAATTTAATTCGGTTGAATAAGTATGTGGCCAATTCTGGGGTATGCTCTAGAAGGGATGCCGATATCTATATAGCATCTGGCAACGTAACTGTAAACGGGAAGACTATAACAGAAATGGGCTATAAGGTCAAGTTGGATGATGAGATCAAGTTTGATGGTCGTCGCCTTAACCCAGAAAAAAAGGAATATATATTGTTGAACAAGCCCAAGGATTTTGCGACCACCACAAAAGATGGCAGGGGCAGGCGTACTGCGGCACAATTGGTTGTAGGTGCTTCAAAAGCAACATTGTTGCCAATTGGTAAATTGGAAAAAGCCTCAACAGGACTAATATTGTTTACCAATGATGGGGAAATGATTACTAGACTTAGTAAACCAAAAAACGGATTGCGTAAAATTTATCATATAGAACTAAATAAGGATATACGCTCAGAGGATTTAAAAAAGATCAGAGAAGGTGTAACCATAGAAGAAAGTTTGGTAAGGGTTGCAGAAGTAAGTTATGTGGAAAATTCTCCTAAACGGGAAGTGGGCATGGAAATCTTTAGTAATAGAAACAAAATTGTACGCCGTATTTTTGAACATTTGGAATACGATGTGGTAAAACTGGATCGCGTGGTATATGCCGGACTTACCAAAAAAGACCTTCCCCGTGGACATTGGCGTCACCTTACTGCACAAGAGGTAATTAATTTGGGGGTGATAAAGTA
>CAYNLI010000103.1:0-10172 GCA_964398035.1 uncultured Flavobacteriaceae bacterium
AATAAGATAAGCAAAGACAATACCATAGTCGAAAGAATAAAGTTAGATGAAAACCAACATATTACTGATTTAAAAATTATACAGAAAGAGAACCAACTTAATCTATATAGTTTCTATTCAGAAAAAATAGCTGGAAGAATAACAGGGGTAAATAAATTTATAGTAGACAAACAGGATATTTCTATAATAGAATCTAAAAAAAGTAAATTGCCTATAGAAGTATTTAGTGATTTGTACGAAAAAGAAAAAGCAGAAAAAAAGAAAGAAAAAGAACTTAGAAGTTATTACCTAGATTACGTTTTAGAAGATGACAAAGGAAACACCATACTAATGGCAGAGCAATTCTATATCACTGAACACTACGTAAATAATGGTGTGAATGGCGGTTATTGGGTAACAACTTCCCACTATGATGACATTTTAATTGTTAAATTAAACAATGAAGGTGAAATAACTTGGGGAAGAAGTATTTTAAAACGAGCTACAAGACCATCTTATAATGGCTTTCTTTTAGATAAAAAATTACATGTATTATTAAATACAGGTAAAAAATTAAAAATTAAAGAAGATGGCAGGGTTAAAGCCTCTAAACGCTTTTTAGAATCAACAGCATTATACAACTATATATATGAAGAGAATGGAGATGTAAGTCAGGAGAAGATTAGAGAAAATGCAGGGAAAACAACATTTGTGCCTTTTTTAGGCAATTATCATAATAGAAAATTCATTATGTTCAATAAATCTAGAGATGAAAAAAAAGTAATGATTTTAACTGCTAAATAATTTTATTAGAGAATTACTCTTTGTTCCTAGATTTAAAGTACCCTAATTTAGTTTAAGCCTTAAATGAGAAACAACCAAGGAATTAAGAAATGTTATATTAAATAAAAAAATACACCTTAAAAAAACGGGATTAAAAATGTTATATTTAAACCACAACCACTTAAAAATGAAAAGTCAAAAATTATAGGGTTAAGAACAACAATATACAAAGTCCACAATCTTGAAGAAGCAATAGGGTGGTATACCAAAGTTTTTGGTGTACCACCCTATTTTAATGAACCTTTTTATGCAGGCTTTAATATAAACGGGTATGAGCTTGGGTTACAGCCAGAAAGCCCAAATCCATTAGAAAAATCTGAAAACGTGCTTAGTTATTGGGGAGTTGAGGACATTAAAAAAATGTACCAACATTTAATAACCCTTGGGGCAACAGCGCATGAAAAACCTACCAATGTAGGTGGTAATATAATGGTAGCTACTGTAAAAGATCCTTGGAACAATATTTTAGGGATTATTTACAATCCAGAATTTAAAATTTAGAGAAATAATGCTACTTTAGATTAATTTTTAGAACACTGAATTATATGAAAAGCATTTATACGGTAATTTTTCTTTTTTTAGCATTCTCAACACAGGCCCAACACATTATTTCTGGAAAATTTAGTCCAGCAAGAGACTACAAATGGGTAGTTGCATACCAACTGAAATCTGGAAATCAAGAATATGTTGCAGATACTGCCATAAGAAATGGTGTGTTTAAACTTAATATAAAGGAGGATGCTCCTACTGGCACATATCGTATGGTCTATGGTGTGCCACAAGATGAATTATATTTTGATGTTATTTACAACGGAAAAGAGGATGTTCAGTTAACTTTTGATAAAACTCAAGGGGTTTCTTTTATTGCTTCAGAAGAAAATACGCTTTTCACCAATTACTTTAAGGAAGTGAATACATGTGAGCAAGAAATCATTTCATTTTTTAGTTCTAAAAAAACAGATAAATCAGAATTGGAACAATTGGTACAAAGTCTTCAACAAATTCAATTGACCTATGAAGCAAAATCTATTGATTTGATCTGTCATAATTATATTGTGGCAAATAGCCCTTATATACCTACCCTATCAGAATCGGCCCAAGAGTATGTGGGCAAAAAAAAGAAATCTTATTTTAAAAAAATAGATTTTAAAAATATCGTTTTGCAAAATTCAGATTTCTTAATGGACAAAACCATTAATTATGTACTGACCGCAATGCCTTTGCAACAACTATCTGATAACGAGTTAGAAATGGAAAGGCAAAAAAATATTGCTAAAATAAATAGTCTTCTACAAAATGTAGATGCTACATATGCTACCCATTTGTTTTATGCCCTATGGAATAAATTAACAGATGAAGGCTTAAATGAAACTTCAGATTTTGTATACAATAGCTATTTAGAAAAACTGGCCATAAAAACCAAGAACCAAAAAATTATTGATGACATCAAAATCAGTACCCGATTACGGTTAGGAGCCGTTGCACCAGAAATCACATGGAAAGATGGTGATACCTCCAAAAAATTAAGTGAATTGAAAGCTGCTGAACATTACGTTTTGGTTTTTTGGAGCAGTGGTTGTCCACATTGCCTTAAAGAAGTACCTCAATTACAAAAAGGACTTGCAGAAAATACCTCAACAATAGTTCTTGCCATTGGTCTTGAAGACAATGATACCAAATGGAAAAAAGAGATTACAAAATTAAAGGATTTTCAACATGCATTGGCTTTAGGGAAATGGGAAAACAAATATGTGGGTATCTATGGTATTCACCAAACTCCAACTTATTTTATATTGGACAAGGATAAAAAAATAGTTGATAAACCCGCAGATTACAAAGAAGTCCTTGCTTTTTTAAAATAAAATAATTACAGTAATTTTAAATCCTTAATAGTCTTAAAGGCCACATCTACTTGACTATCATCCACTAAAATAGTAAACTCATTAGTGGTAGAAATAACTTCGTATAATACAATACCTTCCCAAGCCAAACGCTGAAAGATAAAGTAATAAATACCTGGCACAGAAACATTTTCTGCTGGTAGTTTAACCGTAATAGATGAAAGGTTTCTTGCCTTTTGCGTACATTTTTCTGCACTGAAAAGCTCTTCAACTGTCTCATCCAAACTGTTGCTTATCACAATGTTTATTTCGTTGACACCTCTAGAAGAGGTGTAAAATACATCTTGATTGGTATTGACCGCTTCTAAAAGTTTGGCCTGTTGAATCAAAATTGTATCAGACGCTAAAAATGTATAATCTGTTAAGGATGACCTTACTGTTATTTCACCGATATTTTTTAAAACTTTGATAATCTTATGAGTGGCTCTAAACTCCAAATCATCCGAAAGACGTTTTAACGCCATAACAATAGCGCCATTTCTGATATCCTTTCCCAATTCATCCTCAATCTCTGGTTTTACAATTCTAGAAAGTGATGTTAAATTTATAATTCCTTGTGCAAGAGCGCTTTGCAAAAAAGGTTTTTTCTTAATGTATTGTTCTACTACAGAGGATATCGTCTTCATTTTCTTTTCTTTAAAGCAAAAATAACAAATTGTTACAAATAAAACAAATTTTTAAAAATGATAAAAAGCGTTTTCTAAATGTTTAATCTCAAATTGCGTTTTTGTTTTAAGAATGGTGATGATATCAAAACGGACTTCAACATCTAAATCGCTATCAATCACATAGTAATCAGTGGCCATAACCATGAGTTTAATTTTCTTTGGAGTAACAGTTTCAGCTATGTTTTCATGAAAAGTGGAACTTCTTGACTTTACCTCTACAATAGCTAAAACATCATCCTTTAGCGCAATAATATCTATCTCCGCTTTTAGGTACCTATAATTACGATATTTAATGGAATACCCTTTCTTTATCAAAAAATCAACAGCTATTTGCTCTCCTTTTTTACCAAATTCGTTATGTTTTCCCATCTATTTATTGCAAATTCTTAAGGTAATCATGTATTTGGTCGAAAATATAACCCCTTCATCGTCATAATCAAACATAACATTGTAATTTTCACCGCAGAACATCGAAAATGTAACTATAAAAATACTTAACTGAGTAGTTAAGCGTTAAAAAAAAGTAATTTATCGATAACAAGGATTTAGTAGTTGCCCCAAAACTATGAGCCTACGTATTATTTAATGCCCAAATGACTATGGAATATTTCATTAATTGTAATACTTCTACACTTGCGCCCTATGCTGTTCCTTTAGATGAACAAAGGGTCGCTCACTTGTATAGAAGATTAGGTTTTAGCGCAACAGTTGAAACCATTAACTTAGCAGTAGGACAAACTGCATCAACATTGGTAGACACCCTTGTTAATGAAGCGTTGAACATGACTCCAATACCAGCTCCTATATGGGCGGATTGGAACAATAGTGATTACCCAGCTGATGATGATCTGCGTAGTCAAATGGTAAACGCGCAAAGACAGGAGTGGACAATTGCCTATGGCAACTCCATGCTCAACAATAACCTAAGAGATCGATTAAGTTTTTTCTGGAGCAATCATTTGGTTACAGAATTAAGAGTATATAATTGTAATTCTTTTTTATATCATTATTTTAATTGTTTACAACGAAACTCCATTGGTAATTTTAAAACCTTTGTAAGTGAAATGGGTCTTACCAGTGCCATGCTTTATTATTTGGATGGCGTATATAACAATGGTAATAACCCCAATGAGAATTACGGTAGGGAATTGTATGAGCTTTTCACTTTAGGTGAAGGGAATGCTTATACAGAACAAGATATTATAGAAACGGCCAGAGCCTTAAGTGGTTATGTAGAAAGAGGTGAAGAAGGTTGCTCTCAAGTAACTTTTGACATTACAAGATATGATGCCGGTAGCAAAACTATTTTAGGTCAAACAGGAAACTGGGGCTATGATGATGTTATTGACATTCTCTTTAATGAACGCCCAAATGAAATAGCAGGTTTTATCTGTAAAAAATTATATGAATTCTTTGTGCACCCAGACTCTGATGATGATGCCGGTAATGCACAAGCCATAATTTCTGGAATGGCCAGCACTTTTGTGTCCAACAATTTTGAAATTGCACCTGTACTATCACAATTGTTTAAAAGTCAACACTTTTTTGATGATGAAGCAATTGGTGTAATTATTAAAAGTCCGTTTGATTACTATTTTAATTTTATCAAGGAAACCAATTTTGCTTATGATGATGATACGGTAGTAAATGTAATAGACGCATGTCCTCTTCTTGGTCAACGTTTATTTAACCCAGTAGATGTTGCGGGATGGCAAAGAGATAGACAGTGGATTAATACCAATTTTATGATTGGTAGATGGTTGACCATTGAAGTACTTATTGCAAATTTCTATCAAAACAACCCAGAACAGTTTAGAACATTGGCCATGGATGTTGTAGGTTCTGCCAATAGCAATACCAGTAACCCTAGAATAGTTGTTGAAGCAATAGTAAACAAATTTACCCCAAAAGGATTGTTGACAACGGCTGATTTTGATAATGCCCTTTCAGTATTTACTATAGAGGACGTTCCTGAAACTTATTATGGTCCAGATTATATTGCCGGAGGCTTATCTCTTTGGATGTTAACCGTAAGTATGGAAGTACCCTCGCAAGTATACTTGTTATTGCTACACCTATCTAGACAACCAGAGTTTCAACTAAAATAAAACCTACTACTATGTGCGATACCCATAACAATCATCCTCATAAAGCCATTGACAACGAAGGCCATAACGAAGAACATATAAACTGGAGCAGACGTTCCTTTATACAAGCGCTAGGAATAGCTGGATCTGGCTCCATGATGTTGGGCAGTAATTTACTTAGTGCATCTGCACCATCTCCGTTGACAGCAGCAATTGCCGCAGCGGAAACTGACAATATTCTAATATTGATACGATTATCTGGTGGTAATGACGGTCTTAGTACCGTTATTCCATTGGAACAATATGATGCATACGCCAATGCAAGACCAAACATCTATATTCCTGAAAGTAAGGTTTTAAAGCTTTCAAATGAATTTGGTATTCCTTCTTATATGAACGCTCTTGAGCCCATGTGGGGCGATGGGCAGTTTAAAGCTGTACACGGTGTAGGTTATGAAGGGCAAAGCCTTTCCCATTTTACGGGGTCAGATATCTTTGCCAATACAGATTTAACCTCAAATGGTTTTAGTGGTCTAAACACTGGTTGGATGGGCAGACATTTTGAAAACATATACCCAGATTATTTAATAAATCCACCAGAAGCTCCTGCAGCCATACAGATAGGACAATATGGTAGTCTTGTTTTTCAAGGTGACGAAACCAATTATGCATTTGTAACATCCAATATAGATCAGTTGGAGGAAATTGCTGAAACGGGAGTCCAGTATCCTTTAGACCAAAACTTATTTAACGATTGTATGTATGGCGATCAATTACGCTTTTTAAGAGGTGTTGCCAATACTACCTATGAATATTCTGGTCTTATACATGAAGCTTACGAGCGTGGCACAGATTTACAATGTGGTATCGAATATCAAGACAACTCATTTGCCAGGCAATTATCTCTTTTAGCTAAATTAATAAAAGGCAATTTGGGCACTAAAGTATATATGATTTCTATGGGAGGTTTTGACACTCATGGTAATCAGCCACAAGCACACGAAAGGCTAATGACCAATCTTTCGGTTGCAATCAAGGATTTCTATGAAGATCTGGCCTGTACCCAACAAGATGAAAAAGTATTGAGCATGACCTTTTCAGAATTTGGAAGAAGAATTTTTGAAAATGGTTCCAATGGTACGGATCACGGTAAGGCCGCTCCTACATTGTTCTTTGGTTCTGGCTTAAATGGAAGTGCCTTTGTTGGTGAACATCCATCATTGGACAGTCCCAACGGAAGAGGAAACTTGGAATACACCATGGACTTTAGAGACCTTTATGCCACAGTATTGGCAGAATGGTTATGTGTGGACATTCCTTTAGTGGAACAACATTTATTGGACCACCCTTATGCCCCAGTTGATTTAGGGTTTAATTGTAGCGGTGTAGATTTTCCAGATATTGTTTATAGTGATGGTGAACCCATTTTACCAGAGACACCTCCTAGCCCAACAGGTGAAGATGCAAGCCCAGAATTATTGAATGCCATTGTCCACAGGCCTTTTTATCCTACGGAGAGCACTCCACATATTTATTTGGAAATGCCTTTTACTGGCCTTGTAGATATTCAGTTGTACAATATTATGGGACAAAATCTAGGGACCATATTCAATGAAATAGTGTTGGAAGGTTCTACTGAAATAGATATTAGGGGTCGTATATCCGCACATTTGGCAACAGGAAAATATATTTACAGAATACAGGTGCAAGACCAAAAAATGAGTAAATCTATAATGATTACATAAACCTTACCTAATTATGCGAGAAAAGCCTTTGAAATAAATTTCAAAGGCTTTTCTTTTTTACACTTGTTAGCTACTCCCCCATAAAAATCTTTATTTTTGTTCCCAAATCTATATTTTGATGTCTCAGAATCAAAAAAATCCTTCTAGGTACACTATTACTGCTGCACTTCCTTACACCAATGGCCCCATTCATATTGGGCATTTGGCAGGGGTTTATGTTCCAGCGGATATTTACACCAGATATTTACGTCTGACCAACAATGATGTTGTTTTTGTTTGTGGAAGTGATGAGCACGGAGTTGCCATTTCCATGAAAGCAAAAAAAGAGGGGGTTACCCCACAAGAAATCATTGATAAATACCATGGAATCATTAAAAAATCTTTTCAGGATTTTGGGATAACCTTTGATAACTATTCTAGGACATCAGCAAAGATCCATCATAAAACTGCATCAGAATTTTTTAAGAAGATGCATGATAACGGTGATTTTATTGAAGAAACCACCAATCAACTATATGATGCCGAAGCAGAACAATTTTTAGCCGATCGTTTTGTAATTGGCACCTGTCCAATATGTAGCCATAAGGAGGCCTACGGTGATCAATGTGAAAATTGTGGTTCTTCTTTGAACGCTACTGATCTTATCGACCCAAAATCGACCATAACAGGCACCGTGCCTACCTTAAAAAAGACAAAACATTGGTTTTTACCTTTAGACCGTTACGAAGATTTCTTAAAAAAATGGATTTTAGAAGGTCATAAAAAAGATTGGAAACCCAATGTATACGGGCAATGTAAATCATGGATAGATGACGGGCTAAGACCAAGGGCCGTTACCAGGGATTTAGATTGGGGAATTCCCGTTCCTGTTGAAGGCGGTGAAGGAAAAGTACTCTATGTGTGGTTTGATGCCCCTATTGGGTATGTATCCTCAACCAAAGAATGGGCAGCACGTGAAGGAAAAGATTGGGAACCCTATTGGAAAGATAAAGACACAAAATTGGTTCACTTTATTGGCAAGGACAATATTGTTTTTCACTGCATTATATTTCCGGCTATTTTAAAGGCACAGGGAGATTATATTCTGCCAGAGAATGTTCCTGCAAACGAATTTTTAAACCTAGAGGGAAACAAACTATCTACTTCCAAAAATTGGGCGGTTTGGTTGCATGAGTATTTGGAAGATTTTCCAGACATGCAAGATGTGTTGCGTTATACGTTAACGGCAAATGCACCAGAAACAAAGGACAATGATTTTACTTGGAAAGATTTTCAGGCTAGGAACAACAATGAACTGGTTGCTATTTTTGGGAATTTTATAAACCGAGTAGCGGTATTGACCCATAAGTATTATGAGGGTGAAGTACCAACTGCTGGAAAGTTGGCTCAGATAGATATTGACACCCTTGAACAGTTAAGAAAATATCCAGAGATCATATCCAGTTCCATAGAGCGCTACCGTTTTAGGGAAGCAGGGCAGGAACTTATGAATTTGGCCCGTTTGGGAAACAAATACCTGGCCGATGAAGAGCCTTGGAAATTAATTAAGACTGATGAGGAACGAGTAAAAACCGTAATGTTTGTCGCATTACAAATTGCAACTGCTTTGGCGGTATTGAGCGAACCTTTTTTACCGTTTACATCAGCCAAGCTTAAAAATATTCTCAATGTCACCCTGAGCGCAGTCGAAGGGTCTCTAAGCTGGAACGACGTTGCTACCCAAGAAACCCTACTCCCAGCAGGGCACACTATCAACAAAGCAGAACTACTGTTCAGAAAGGTTGAAGACCAAGAAATTGAAGTACAACTAGCAAAATTAGAAGCCACTAAAAAAGCTAATGAGCAAGCAAACAAAGAACTTATGCCACAAAAAGACACTATTACTTTTGATGATTTTACAAAATTGGACATTAGGGTAGGAACTATTGTAGAAGCCGAAAAAATGCCCAAAACAAAAAAACTTATGGTCTTAAAAGTTGATACCGGTTTGGATACCCGTACCATAGTTTCTGGAATTGCAGAGAGCTTTTCCCCTGAAGAAATAGTGGGTAAAAAAGTAACGGTGCTAATTAACCTAGCTCCCAGAGCATTACGTGGTGTGGATAGTGAAGGGATGATTTTGATGACTGAGAATGAAGAAGGGAAATTGGTCTTTGTGAATCCTGACACTGATGGCGTTGGGAATGGGGTGACAATAAACTAACAACCATAGAGAGTTATGAGTCTTTTTAGAAAAATAGATAAAATATTAGGTGCTTTTGGAAATATTAAAGCATTGGAACGTACACATGTTGACACTTACACTCAAAATCTAATAACTAATATTGAAGGAGAAAAAATTGCAGAATCAGTAGATGGACAACTTTGGATAGAGTTTAAACAATTAGCTGGTTATGATTTCATGGAATCTATAATTCTAAGTAGAACAAACATTAAAACTTGGGATGGCAGTACATTAATCTTAAACGGAGAAAATAAAAGTTTAATACTAAATTCTGATACTACAGAGATTGAATCAGATTACTCGAACATATCAAATACATGGATGACTAAAATAAGTTTTGTTGTTTCCAAAGACGATATAAAATATATAAAAGAAAGAAAAGCTGATGAAATATTTTTTAAATACAAGAAAAAAACAATTTCATTTAATGCTTTAAAATAGAAAAGTGACTCTAATGGTATTCAAAAAAAAGTATATTATTATTTGACTATAATTAAACCTATTCCCTAACCTCACAGTATACTAGGTTAATCTTATAATACGCTCCATGCAACTAACCCAATACATCCTACAACATACACAGCTCCCTCTAAAAAGCATAGAAAATACCGTTGCCTTGCTTAATGAGGATTGCACCATCCCTTTTATATCTCGTTATAGAAAAGAGCGTACAGGTAATTTGGATGAGGTACAGATTGGTGCCATTGTGACCAGTAAAGCACAAT
>CAYNLI010000104.1:0-10080 GCA_964398035.1 uncultured Flavobacteriaceae bacterium
ATATCAAATAAGCGATTACAGTTAGATTATAAAATGTTCTATAGGTAAATGTTAACATTCATAAAAATGAAAAGACTAAAACTTGAATCAACATTAGTTAACATAAAACAAATATGAAAATCAAGATTATGAAAGCAAGTAAACTTTTAATGAATGGTGCTATAATCCTAGTCGGGTTTGCCAGCTGCAGTAAAAATGATGACAGCACATCTTCCGTTCAATGTTTTGAAGGCACATGGATACAAGAAATATCTGCAGAAACAAATGCTTGGATAACAGCAGCAGCAACATATGATACAGATCCATCTACAGCGAATTGTAACAGTTATAAAAGTGCAGTTACCCACTATTTAGACGCCCTTGATAAAATAAAAAAATGTGTGCCAGAAATTAGTTTAGGAGAGTTTAATGAAGCTATTGATGAAGCCAGAATAGAACTAAGTGATATTGGCTGTTAACATTATAAAATAAACTAAAGAACAATGAATTATTTAAACCAAATTATGATTATGAAAACAAAAAACATTGTATTGACAATTTGCTTTTTTGCAACCCTTTTATGTGCTCAAAAGACCATGGCACAAACAACAATAGGAGCAGGTATTGGGTATGGTACAGAAATAGAGAGTGTGGGAGTAATGGTTAACGGGCAGTTTTTTATAAGTGACCAATTGGCAATTTCACCAGATTTTACATATTATTTTCCTAAAAAAATCACGGATGGTTTTAATTTTAAATGGTACGAGATAAATGCAAATGTAAATTACTATTTTAATACAGAAGGTTCTACCAAGTTCTATGGTCTTGGAGGTCTTAACTTTTCAATTGTATCCATACCCTCTATTGATTTTGGAGGCTTCGGAACAATTGGTGGTGCTTCTTCTTCTAAAATAGGACTAAACTTAGGTGGCGGTGTAGATTTTAAGCTAGAAGGTAATATTACACCCTTTGCACAACTTAAATACACCCTTAGCTCTTTTGATCAACTGGTTATTGTTGCAGGTATTCGGTTTAAGATATGACTTAAAAACTTCTTTATTGCTTATAAAAATGTAAGACTTGTATTATAATTCGCTACGAAGAGGTTGACTCTAAAGTAAATTTAAAGCAAAAAAGAAACATTATTAATATAGCACCCTCTTCGCGTCTCGTATTCAAGTATAGTCAGTTTTACATGGAATATAGGCAAGCCAAAATAATTAAAATAGGGTTTCACTTTTATGGTAATGAGCTTTTTAATTTTGAAAAGCTGGAATTAAACACAAAAAAATGAAATTTTCAAAAAGCATATACAAATTTTCTAAAACTGTACTATTCTTATTATTAACAGTAACACTAATTAGTTGCGCTAAAGACGACAGTCCTGAAAACGAAAACGATAGCAATTTCTATTTAACCGCTAAAATTGATGGCGTATATTTTACAAAAGAAAATGTATTGGCAAGTGTTGTGCCAGATGAAACTGCTTTTTATTCAATCGGTGCAGTTGGTGGGGACTTTTCTATTGGTTTAACATTAAACAGTCCTATTTCCGTAGGGACATTTACACCAGCAGTAGGAGAAACAATAACACTATTTTATCAAGAAATCTCCCCTTATGCAGTATGGGCAGCAAGTGAAGATGGAGGTTCTGGTACAATTACAATAACCGAAAATAATGCTACTTATGTAGCAGGAACTTTTTCATTTACAGGAGTTAATCCTTTAGATAATACCACAAAACAGATTACCGAAGGAAAATTTAAAGCTAAAAAAATACAATAATGAAAACTAAATTAATACTAGTACTTGCAATTATTATAATGCAATCATGTAAAGTACAACAGACGCAAACGGCTTCGTTACCTAAAATTGAAAACCAGATTAAAGGAGAGTTAGATTATACCAAAGGAGGGTTTGAACTTGTTCAATGGAAAAGTAATGGAGATGAAATTACACTAGGTACAATTGATAAAAAGGGTGCAATTCATTTCAATTTGACAGAATATGATATTAGAGCACTTGGTAAAAATCACCAGAATTCTCATTTTGAAGGTCAATTTAATATGTTAAAATGTAAAGGGGGAGGTGAAGTTGACATGATGGGAAGACCACAGTTTAAAACGCCTTACGATGATGTTTACTCGCAATTATATGGATCTATCTACATAAAAAAATATGGTGCGTACTTAGGTTATTTATCTCTTGTTTCCGACAAAAAAATGTTACTCAAAAAGAACTTTGACAAAATTACGGGTAATAAGTACTATTGGTTTTATATAGACAGAGCCCTTGATTATAAAGATAATTGTATACAAGAATGGGATGAGGGTGTTGATATTGACTTGAGTGCGGATATACAATTTAAAAAAGGGTGGAATTTTATAAAAAGAAATCTTATGGAGGTTCAAAGTTTTGGTGAAAATAATGAGCATACCAGTCCAAAAAAAATACAATACACCCTAAGTTCTCCAGAATCTAAAGATGTAATATGGCATATAGTAAGAAAAATGGACGAAGAAAAGATACAAGCTGCCAAAAAAAAATACGAATTACAACTCCCATAATAATAAAATAGCTTGAAACATTGCTTACCAAAAAATAGCAAGTGATTTTACAAGGGCTAGTAATGAAATAGGGAAAGAATTGTCGCACAGCACAAAAAAACAATGCTTTTCTAGTCTTTGAAAACGGAAATTGAAAAATGAACCCACAATGTGGGATAAATCTTATAAAATGAATTTACTTAAAACAAAACAAATATTACTGATTTTTAGTGTTGTTATAACAGCATTATCCTGTAAAGCACAACAAATACAAACTATATTAGCTAAAGTTGAAAACCATCTTAAAGGTGAGTTAGATTATACACATGAAGCATTAGAACTCGTTCAAACAAAAGCAAATGGAGAAGAAATTAGTTTAGGAAAAATTAATACAGATGGTACAATTCATTTCAATTTACCAGAATTTAATATAAAGGCACTTTATGATAGCATTCCTTTACAACATTATAAACTTCAAGATTGGTTTTTTATGTCTAGTAGTTGTAAAGACAGAGATATTTTTGCAGAAACACCTTTTGATGATGTTTATTCAAAGAAATATGACCCTATATTCATAAAAAAATATGGAATAAAAGTAGCAGTATTGTATCCTGTGAGCAATGAAGAAATAGTATCTAGAAATGAAAATCAAAGAGCAGTCTTCCCTGAAGATGCTAAATATTTTTGGTTATATATTGACAGAGATATCGTTTATAAAGATGAATGCACTAATGCCTTTTCTTGGGGCAGGGACTCTGATAAGATTGAGGCTACTATTGGTGTGAACATTCAATTTAAAAAAGGATGGAACTTTATAGAAGAAAATCTTGTGGAGGTTCAAAATGTTGGTCAAGGTGATTCTCAGACCACTACACCAAAACACACACAGTTTACCAGTAGTTCTCCAACATCAAAAAAGGTGAAATGGATTTTAAAACAAATCGCCCATGATGGTAAAATACAAATAGCCAAAAAATTAGACAATTTAACACCTATAACAAAAGAGCAATTTGAAAAATGGGCACCAAATAAACTTGGAGATTTATCAGTAACGACAAAAAAATATGGTAATCTACCTGAAAGGCGAAAAAACAAGAATAATATTCATTTAATCTATACTAACGAAGCTCAAAACAAAGAAATAGATCTTTATGTAATTGATTTTTCTAGGAATCCTGCTGATTTGGAGATGGTGAATTTTTCATATGCAATGGAAAATGATGGTAAAGATAAAAAAGATATAAAACCCTATATAGCCCAATATAGTGAACGAAAAAAAGCCACACAACTAATGTACAAAATTGAAGACAGAATAGTTGTTGAGGCATCAGCAGTAAATATTAATGCGGAAGACCTATGGGGTTATACTCAAAAACTAAATGTAGAAAAATTACTGAAAAAATGAAAAAACTAATTACAATAGCCTTTTTAGTCGCAGTAATACTTAGTTGTTCTGATGCGAAAAAAAATAAAATAAGCGGTGGCAATAAAATAGATCAGGCTCAAAATGATTCTTTTCTATCAGCAAATGTAGATGGAGTCAATTTTTATATTGCTGATCCTATATATTTTTCAACTCAAAATATTATTAGCCTAGCAGCTGTAAGTAAAGATAAAATTGAAAAAATTAGAATTTATATAAATTATAACAAAGGCCCGTCAACCTACCCTTTTGGAAAGGGCATACCCAATTCAGATAATATGGTATATACGAATAACAAGGTTGATTGGTTAGCTGCCAAAACCAAAGGAGAAGGCACTATTACTTTTAAAGAAGAAGGAGGTTATTTAATAGGTGCGTTTTCATTTACAGGTGTAAACAAAGAGAATAATAGTACGAAACAAATAACTGATGGCAAATTTAAGGTGAGAATAGATTCTTAATTTAAACATCGCATCTAGTATTAAATAATAAATTAATTATGGAGATAAATACACCACAAGAATCAGCAGTTGCTAATGAAGGAAAAACGATAGCAATCATTGCTTATATAACCTTTATTGGTCTCATCATTGCTTTTGTAATGAACAATGAAAAAAAGAACTCTTTTGCAAGGTATCATATACAACAGTCTTTAGGGCTGGCTTTATGTGCTTTAGCATTAGCTATGATTAATATTATTCCATTTTTAGGTTGGCTTATAAGTTTTTTAGGGTTTTTTATAATTCTTTACTTATGGATTATGGGGCTTATAAATGCAATTGGGGCTAAAGAAAAACCGTTGCCAATAGTGGGTAAAAAGTTTGAAGAGTGGTTTAAAAATATTGGTTAAATATTAATTTAAAGTATACCCTTATACTAATTTATTATGAAAAAATACATCGTATTGGCAGCGCTACTAGTAGCGACTATGGCCTGTAAAGAAGTTAAGTCACAAACAAATAAGGAAGCGTTGGGTATCGTAAAAGGAAGCCAAACCCAGATTACAAAAAAACAAGAAGAAATAAATTCTAAAACACCAAGCAAATATGCTTTTGAATATAAAATAACAGAAGAAGCGGAAGCCAATGGAGAAAAAATAGACATTCATTATATGGTAAAACCAAAAGCTACTTATTTTGGAATGGTCATGGTACTCAGTAAAAAAGATTTTATCAAAAACTCCATTACCATTATGGATATAGGGAGAAATAAGTCCATTACCTTGATAAATAGAAAGGACAACAAAGTATTGCGTGTTATAGACATACCCGAAGTAAAAGAAGATGCCAATCAACATATAAGTATTGTAAGAACAAACACCAAAAACATATTGGGGTATGCCTGCCAAGGATACAAAATTAGCACCAATGACGGTACAAATACATTATATATAACTCAGGATGCCTCTTTTGGTTTTAATAGAGGGTTTGGTTCAACCTCAAAAGTGAGTTTAAAAGGAAAAGGTATAGATGCAGCTACAATAGAAGAGTTAGAAAATGGATTAATGATGGAGAGTGAATTTAAAAGCAATGAGAATAACCCTTCTGTAATTGATTCAAAAATGAGAGTTAAAGAAATAACAAAACTATCTTTTACTGTAGACTTGAGCGAATATAAAACCCTTGGTTCTTAGATTTTTACAAATACTTTTAAAACACAGAATGAAAAAAACAATCACAATAATAATGCTTTTACTAGTTGTTATTGCTTGTAAAAAGCATAGGATAACTAAAAAAGAAGATTTATATAAAATTGCATATAACAATGATTCCACAACAGTAAAGTTTACAGGAATTGTTACCAATGCTAAAAACGATTGTTGGGCAGATGGCACTTGTAGCATTGAGGTGAACAACAACTGGTGGGTTGCAATTATCTATGGGAAAAGAGACCCAAGTAGGATACCTAAAGATCGTGGATTGGTTACTGGAATTCGATTTTCAAAAGATAATAAAGTCATTGGGAAAAGAGTGAAAGTTTATGCAAAAATTAGAGATAAAAACAGATTAACAGTAGAAGGAAATAACAATTACTATGTTGAGGTAATAGAATAATTAAAACTACAAAAAGATGAAAAAACTATTAACCATTGCAATGCTATTATTGACTGTAGTAGCATGTAAAGAAGAAAACAACCCTTTAAACAAACTTAAAGAAGTTACTGATAAAGCAAAAGAAGTAAAGCAAGGGTTAGGGAACATAAACGAAATGGTCAAAGAAGCAGAAGACCTACAAGAGAATGTAGAAAAATTGGCAGAATTGACCCCTGTAAGCAAAGAAATTATTAAAGCATGGATGCCTACAGAATTAGATAATTTAAAGCGTACTAAGTACGGAATTGGAAAACAAATGGGTTTTGCGCAAGTAAGCAACCTGAGTTTGGAATTTAAGGAAGACGACACTTATAAAAAAGTAGATGTTAGTATTACGGATGGTGCTGGTAACGGTGCTTCTTTTATTTCCGTATTTATTATGGTGCAAAATGCAGATATAGATAGTGAAGACCAAACAGGTTACGAACGTACAGAAACATTTGATGGTCAAAAAATATTAGTTAAATATTCTAACCCAGAATATAATAATCGTTCGCAATTTAATTACTTAATAAACAATAGGTTATTGGTGGAAGCCAAAGGTTGGCAAATGGAACCTGAAGAACTTTGGGTCTATCTTAAAAAATTGGAAATTGAAAAACTAATAGAGTAAGGAGCCGGTTTTTAATCGGAAATAGTAGTCGGTTTAGACCTGTTATATTATAACAGGTCTTTTTTCATTACAAATCAAACTTTATGCCTTGGGCCAATGGCAATTCTGTGGTGTAATTTATGGTATTTGTTTGTCTGCGCATATATACTTTCCAAGCATCAGAGCCAGACTCTCTACCACCTCCTGTTTCTTTTTCACCACCAAATGCTCCTCCTATTTCTGCACCACTTGTTCCAATATTTACATTGGCAATACCACAATCACTACCTAAAACCGATAAAAACAGTTCAGCTTCACGTAGATTGTTGGTCATGATTGCAGAGGAAAGTCCTTGTACCACATCATTTTGAATGGCAATCGCATTTTCTACACCACCAGAATATTTTAACAAATACAATACTGGCGCAAAAGTCTCATGTTGTACAATTTCAAATTCAGGTTTTGCTTCTGCTATGGCAGGCTTTACATAACAACCACTTTCATACCCTTCTCCAGAAAGAACACCACCTTCAACAATCAATTTACCACCTTCTTCAACAACTTTTTTAAGAGCTATTTGGTACATTTCTACAGCTTGTTTATCTATTAAAGGTCCTACATGGTTGTTCTCATCCAATGGGTTTCCAATACGTAATTGTTTGTAGGCATCCACCAATGTATTTTTTACTTTATCATACAAAGATTCATGAATAATCAATCTTCTGGTTGAGGTGCAGCGTTGGCCTGCCGTTCCCACAGCACCAAATACGGCTCCTATGATGGTCATTTTTATATCTGCGTCTGGAGTAACTATGATGGCATTGTTTCCACCCAGTTCCAGTAAAGATTTTCCTAAACGAGCAGCAACAGCTTGGGCGACAATTTTGCCCATTCTAATGGATCCTGTAGCAGAAACCAATGGAATACGTTTATCATTGGTCATTAACTCGCCCACTTTATAATCGCCATTGATCAAACAAGAAATTCCTTCTGGTAAATCATTTTCTTTTAAAACTTGAGCAATAATATTTTGACAAGCTATTCCACAAAGAGGAGCTTTTTCAGAGGGTTTCCAGATACAGACATCACCACAAATCCATGCCAACGCTGTATTCCAAGCCCAAACGGCAACAGGGAAGTTAAAGGCAGATATAATGCCTACAACACCTAGTGCATGGTATTGTTCATACATACGGTGCCCTTGTCTTTCAGAATGCATTGTTAAACCATGAAGTTGTCTGGATAAACCCACGGCAAAATCACAGATATCTATCATTTCCTGAACTTCTCCTAACCCTTCTTGGTAAGATTTTCCCATTTCATAGGAAACCAATTTCCCTAGAGCTTCTTTATTTTCCCGTAATTTTTCTCCAAATTGGCGTACAATTTCACCTCTTAATGGAGCCGGTTTTGTTTTCCAAGACTTGAACGCTTCAGTCGCTGTATCCATGGTTTTTTCATAATCGGCCTTGGAAGTCGTCTTAACCTTACCTATTAAAGTACCGTCTACAGGGGAATAAGATTCAAGAACCTCACCTGAACCAAAATTGTTGGACCCTGTTGAAGTTCCATTATTTATATCATGTACCCCTAATTGCTTTAGGGCTTGTTGTATTCCAAAATCGACTATAGAAATATTCATTTTATAACTTTTAATGTGACAATTGTTATGATTATGACAAAATTACAAATTAATTGTGGTTTTTAGATTGAAGAACATACTCAAATGTTTGTATTAGAGAAACAGTAATAAAAGTGCGATCAAAGCTGGTAATGCCTGTACAAAGAATATTTTTTTGTCAGCAGTGATGGCTCCATATATTCCGGCAATGGAAACGCATATTAAAAAAAAGAGGGATACGTTAGTTTTCCAAACGGGATTTTCAATAAAAAATGTCCAAATAAGTCCGGCAGCTAAGAAACCATTGTACAGCCCTTGATTGGCAGCAAGGCTCTTGGTAGGCTCAAACAATTCTGCAGGAAAGCTTTTAAAGACTTTTCTTCCTCTTGTGGTCCACGCAAACATTTCCAGCCAAAGAAAATAAAGATGTAACAAAGCAACAAAACCGATTAATATTTTAATAAGTATATCCATATATGATGTGTTTAATCTTCAGCGGTAAACCGTTTATCCGTGGACATTATTGTTCCACAATCTTTACAAGTTCTTAATTTTTCTGAATTATAAAAATCTTTAAAATGACTCAAAAAGTCTTTTTCAATATCAATTAAAGGAAAATAGACTTCGTGCAATAGGTTATTACAATTGTCACAGAACCAAAGTAAGCCGTCTTTGGCATCTAGGTTTATGCGCTTTCTTTCTATGACCAAACCTATGGAACCTTCATATCTAACAGGAGAATGTGGTACACCCGCAGGATGTAGATACATGTCTCCAGGACCCAATTCCATGGTTTTTTTTGTGCGATCTTCTTGTATATGTATTTCAATGTTTCCCTCTAGTTGGTAGAACAATTCTTCAGTTTCATTATAGTGGTAATCTTTTCTTGCATTGGGACCTGCAACTATCATAACAATATAATCCCCGGCATCTTTGTAGAGGTTTTTATTTCCAACAGGAGGTTTTAATGTATCCCTGTTTTCTTCAATCCATTTGTTTAAATTAAAAGGGGCTTGTATGGGCATAATGTTTTCTTTTGCTTTGATGGCAGTGTTGATGCAATGACCAATCTATCAAATTTAAGAAAAGAAAATGTCTTTGAATACTCTTTTTATCTGTAGAACAATTGTGTAAAGTATAGCTTTCCATTGGCATCTTTCTTTACACTAACCCCTGTATGAGTAAATTCTCCCTCCATAGTTTCACGGTGGGCAGAACTGTTCAGCCAATTTTCAAAAGCTTCCAATGCTGTGGCATAATTTTTGGCGACATTTTCGGCAACAAATACGGCGCTTACTTTAGAAGAAATTTTTGTAGCTCTGGAATTAAAATTATCATGGTTAATGCTGCCAATAGATATCATATAATCTGTATGCAAATTGGCATACTCGTATGCCACTTGACTAAAACTCAATGAATTTTGGTCTAGAGAATTCCTGTGATTATTTACAATGGCCAATAACTTGGACTCTATTGCTGTAACATTTTCGGCTTCTAAGATTACTTTACTTGTATTATCCAAGGGCTCTGTTGTACAAGAGCAAAAAGTAAATACAAATAAAACAAGGACAGCATAGTGCAATCTCATTTTCATATAATGTTCTATTTGTAAGTAGGAAAGCCATTAGAGCTTGGGTACTCTATAAGTTGATGTGCATCAACAAATCAAATATTAAAAAAAATTGTGGAATTAATCGATGTGGAAAGCTTTTTTTTCGATTATCTGTATGGTAAAGACTACCATGGACATCAAAACACCGATAAAAGAAGTAAAGAATTATATAAGAGGACTATTTTAGTACATGACAAAAATACAATCTATTGAA
>CAYNLI010000105.1:0-9643 GCA_964398035.1 uncultured Flavobacteriaceae bacterium
AGCGGACAACGTAGCAAAAAGGGTCGGCTTTTTCAGCCGAATGCAATCGAACGTAGGTATAAAGTTAACGTATTTATTTTCAATCAAAAATAGATGAATAACCAACCATATATTTAAATATGGTTACTTTTGTTAAAAAATTAACATAACCACCAGAATGGAAAATAAAGACACCTTTGTTAAATTTTAGGAATTGTTAACGATTAAAAGATACAGCCCAAATAGTATCAAGGTATATCTACATATGGTTTACAGCTTTCAAAAATTTGTTGGAAATACCCCAATAGAAAGGTTGGATAATAAGTATGTTTTACTAAAAGTAATTACATATATAAAACACAGAAATTACGGTAGCTCTTCACAAAAACAACTATTGGGGGCATTGGCCTTATTTTATAGAGAACTTTTTAAACGGCAAGTTGACCTATCATCAATCTACCCAACCCAAAAAGAATATTTTCTACCAGAAATACTTTCTAAAGAAGAGGTGGGAAAATTGCTCAAAAATACAGCCAACCTTAAGCACCTTACTATTTTAAAAACAATATATGCCCTAGGGTTAAGAAGAAGTGAAGTGTTGGATTTAAAAATAAATGATATTGATGGTAAGCGCAAATTAGTGCATATTAAAAATGCTAAAGGAAAAAAAGATAGGATTTTGCCACTTTCAGATAAACTGCTCACTGGTTTGAGAGAGTATTATAGGGCATATAAACCAACAGAATACATGTTCTATGGTGCAAATAGAAGCCAATATTCTGTAACCAGTCTTCGCAAGGTATTTCTAAATGCATGCAAACGTTCTGGCATTAGGAAAAATGTGACCTTGCACAGTTTAAGGCATGCTTATGCCACACATTTAATGGATATGGGAACAGATGTAAGAATGATTCAAGAATTATTGGGACATAATTCCATTAAGACAACCATGCGGTATACCCATGTAACTATCCGTTCCATTAAAGATGTACCAAGTCCTTTGGATTTTTTGGAGTAATAACAATGTACGACACCTACACAAAGCATAAGGGTTTTAAATTGATTTTAGGACATAGAGTGCGCCAGGGAAACCTGCTTGTTGGCAGATAGGCTAATTGGCTATCGCTCTGCGATTAATACCCAACTGCTGCGTCATCTCCACGTTTATCTGCACCGCCTTCCAATTTTCCATTGGGCAGTACACGGATGGCATCCACTTTCCCAATGATTGGAGTGCGATCTTCATTAATAATATATCCTTTGCTTTTTAATACTTCTTTTAATTCTGCTGAAAATCCTTCAGGTTCAAAAATCACCATATCTGGCAACCATTGATGGTGAAAACGAGGTGCATTTACCGCTTCTTGCATGCTTAGGCCAAACTCATCTACGTTTAGTATGGTCTGTGCCACAGCAGTAATAATGGTAGAGCCTCCTGGTGAGCCCACTACCATCCATAGTTTGCCATTTTTTTCCACAATGGTGGGCGTCATACTGCTCAACATACGTTTTTCAGCAGCAATACTATTGGCTTCTGCACCAATGAGTCCAAACATATTGGGAACACCGGGCTTGGCACTAAAATCATCCATTTCATTGTTTAAAAAGAACCCTAGTTCATCAGAATATAATTTGGAACCATACCCGCCGTTTAACGTTACGGTCACAGAAATAGCATTTCCTTCTTGATCCACAATAGAATAATGGGTGGTTTCCATACTTTCCACTATTTCTATATTGCCGCGTTCCACTTCAGATGATTTGGTGGCCTTCTCAAAAGAGAAATTTTCCATACGTTCTTTTAAATAAATGTCGCTCAATAACATATCTAAAGGAATGTCCACAAAATCTGGATCCCCCAAAAAATAATTTCGGTCTGCGAAGGCCCTACGTGATGCTTCTGTGAACAATTGTATGGTCTTGGTGGAATTATGCCCAAAACCAGCAACATCATAAGGTTCTATCATTTTAAAGATTTGGTTCATGGTGACACCACCACTGCTGGGTGGGCTCATGGAAATCACTTTTAAATCCTTATACGTAAAGATAATGGGCTGTCGCCATTTGGCTTTATATTTTGCTAAATCTTCTTCGGTTACATAACCGCCTTTTTCTTGGATAAAGGCCGCTAGTTTCTGAGCAATCTCTCCCTTATAAAATCCGTCATGGCCATTTTTTGCGATTATTTTTAACGTCTTTGCCAATACAGGGTATTTTATGGTGTCGCCTGCAGAAAATGGAGTGGCAAAGAACGTACTGTCCCCGTTTACTTCTATGAATAGTTCTCTATAACGATCCAATCGTTTGGCTTGTTTTTCAGTAACAACAATTCCTTTTTCTGCCAATTGAATCACAGGTTCAAAAATTTCTTCAATAGGTAGGCTACCAAATTTAGCGTGCACTTCCATAATACCTGCCACCGTTCCGGGAACGCCTATTGCTGTAGCCCCTTTAGTACTTTTACCGGGAATTACATTCCCCAGAGAATCCAAGTACATGTCCTTATGGGCAGATAAAGGTGCTTTTTCCCTATAATCTATGGCACCAACATCACCATTGCTTTTTCGGTAGACCATAAAACCGCCACCACCCAGATTTCCTGCAAAGGGATATGCCACAATCAAGGCCATCTCCATAGCGACCATGGCATCAAAGGCATTGCCTCCTTTCTGTAATATTTCAATACCAATTTTTGATGCTTCTTCCCTTGCGGAAACCACCATGGCTTTTTCAGCGACCACACCAGTAGCAACAGCAGGTTGTTTTTTACAATTAACAAATAATAGGATGGTTAAAAGGAGTATTAATCTTCGCATAGTGAAATATATTTTTGTTTGGAAAAGGTAATCAATTCTTCAAAAAAAGAGGTGAATTCAGCCTCAAATTCTGTGTAATGCTCTTCAAGATCCAGAATGGCAAAATTCATCTTGGATTTATTCCTTGTTCTTCGGTTCATGCCATCCAGCACACGGGAAATTCCTTTCATTTTGGAATAATTGTAAATCCAATTGTCCGCAATCATATAGGGCATCATTCGTTTGACCCCTATGGGGAGAATGGCATAATGTTCTTCTAGCAGGTCATAAAAATCTTCTACAAATTCGTCCAAGGGCACATCAGAATACGTTGCCCAGTTTTTTGCCAAAAAGTGGTCGTAGTAAATATCTACAATTACCCCACTATAATGACTGTAATTTTTATGGAGTCGCTTCGTGCTTTTTCGTACAGTTGGGTGGACATCAGTAAAAGTGTCTATATGCCGGTGGAGCATAATACCTTTTTGAACCTTTTCTGGAAGGTGTTTGTATTTGTTGCCACGAATACTATCGGCAATAAAATTGCCAATAGTGATTTCATCATGATTAAAGGAGAGAAAGATGTGTGCTAAAAAATTCATGCGTAAATAAAACGTATTAAAATGGAATGTACAAATATGCAATTTCATTGAGAAGACATCGTTGTATATTTGCAAAAACTTTTTCAACAATATGACACTTATAAAATCTATTTCTGGAATCCGTGGTACCATTGGTGGTCAACCAGGAGATAATTTAACTCCTATTGATGCTGTGAAATTTGCAGCGGCTTATGGTACTTGGCTAAAAGGATATTCAAAAAAGGATAAACTGACAGTGGTTATTGGTAGAGATGCCCGTTTGTCTGGAGAAATGGTTCAGAATTTAGTGGTGTCTACCTTGGTAGGACTTGGGATAGATGTGATAGACCTAGGACTTTCCACCACGCCCACAGTAGAGATAGCTGTTCCTTTAGAAAAGGCAGATGGTGGTATTATACTAACGGCAAGTCATAACCCCAAACAATGGAATGCCTTAAAGTTATTGAATGAAAAAGGAGAGTTTTTAGATGCTGCACAAGGTGCTGTTATTTTGGAGTTGGCAGAAAAAGAAAGTTTTACGTTTGCTGAAGTGGATGATTTGGGAAGTATCACCAAGAATGATGCGTATATAGATATACATATTGATGAAGTGTTGAATTTGTCTTTGGTGGATGCAGATACCATTAGAGCTGCTAAATTTAAAGTGGTTGTGGATGGTGTAAATTCTACAGGTGGTATTGCTATTCCTAAATTGTTAAGAGAATTGGGAGTGGAAGTGGTAGAATTGTATTGTGATCCAACGGGACACTTTCCACATAACCCAGAACCTTTAAAAGAACACTTGACTGATATTTGTGAATTGGTGGTCAAGGAAAAGGCCGATTTTGGACTTGTAGTGGATCCAGATGTGGATCGTTTGGCTTTTATAAGCAATGATGGTGAAATGTTTGGCGAAGAATATACTTTGGTGGCCTGTGCAGATTATGTATTGGGAAAAACGAAAGGGAATACAGTTTCCAATCTTTCTTCTTCCCGTGCGTTACGGGATATTTCCCAAAGACATGGGGGCACGTATGAAGCCGCAGCAGTTGGTGAAGTAAATGTGGTGACAAAGATGAAAGCCAACAATGCCATTATTGGTGGTGAGGGCAATGGCGGGATTATTTATCCAGAAAGTCATTATGGGCGGGATTCCTTAGTAGGTTCGGCTTTGTTTTTAATGTTGATGGCGGAACGTGGCGGAACGGTGGCAGAACTCAGGGCTAGTTACCCCAGCTATTTTATGAGCAAAAAGAAAATTGAATTGACACCAGAACTGGATGTGGATGCATTGCTCAAAGCAATGGAAGAAAAATATAAAAATGAAGAAGTCTCCACAATTGATGGGGTAAAGATTGATTTTTCTGAAAATTGGGTACACCTAAGAAAATCAAATACAGAACCAATTATTAGAATTTATACAGAAGCTAAAAGTCAGGCAGAAGCAGATGGTTTGGCGAATAGAATTATTGGAGAAATAAAAGAAATAGCTGGGCTATGACCTAGTATAAAGCTATTCAATTATAAAGAACTAAGTAATTAACTTTCTTTGGGTAAACTGATAATGAATTTTGCACCTTTTCCTTTTGGAGATTCTAATTTTAGGGTTCCTTTTAGCTTGGTTACTATTTTGTTTACTATAGATAGCCCAATACCGGTGCTTTCATACACATCTTTGGTTTGAAGTGTTTGAAATATCTCGAATATTTTTTTATGATATTCTTTTGGTATGCCCGGACCATTGTCCTCAATAGAAAATACATGGTTATCATTATGCTCCATATAATCCATTGTAATCAACCCTTTTTCTTTGTCATTGAATTTGATACCATTACTGATAAGATTTGAAAATAGCTGAGTATAAAGGACTTTTACGCCAGTAATAGTTGGTAGTGCATTGCTTATTTTAAACTCGACCCCATCAACCTTTAAAAACCCAACAACATCATTGATCAAATGATTGATATTAATTTTCTCTTTTTTAGATTTTACCATTCCTATTTTGGAATAATCTAGAATACCATTGATTAAACCTTCCATTCTGGCCACCCTATTTTTTAAAAGTAATAAATTAGAGAATACTTCCTCTTTTTTGTCATTTTGTAGGTCGTCCTCTATAAATTGAGCTAAATTTTCAATACCCCTTAGCGGAGCTTTTAGGTCATGTGAGACTATATATGCAAAATGTTGTAATTCCTCATTCTTGCCTTCAAGTTCTCTGGTGCGCTGTTTAACCTTTTTTTCTAGTTTTTGATTGGTTGATTGTAATTCTTTTAATGTGGCAAACCCTATCCGTACCACTATATAAACAAAGAACGCCCCTATGAAGAAGAGTATTCCTGTAAGTAATTCCAATAAATCATCATGCTTTGCTATTACAATATAGGCAACACCTAAGTATCCGAAAAAGAAAAAAACCATGAATAGGTATAAGCTTTTCCATTTGGTTTTAAATTTTTCATTTGGAAACAGGTCGTATATTTTTCGAGTTAGGAAAGCTGATAAAGCCATTATTATTGACCCTATCAATATGAATCCTAATAAGATGTAATTAAAATAATCCACTTCTATTTTATTTATGTATTCGCAGCTATTCATAAAAACAACTAAATCATAAATATATTGTAAATGAATTCCTACAAACAAAAATAAAAATAATATAACCCGTGTAAATACGGATAAAGAACTATAAGTGATTTTGGGTAGGAGTGTTAGTACAGAGCCATTTAAAGAAATTCTTCAGGAACTTTATCCCTGTGTTTCCAGCGTCTGTGTGTCCATAAATAATATTGTGGAGCTTCACGTATCTGTTGCTCGGCCAATCTTAAAAAAGCATCTGTGATTTCGTGTTCTTTGGTCAGTTTTCCAGAGGTGGAAATAGGTATAAATTCTGCGTTGTAGTAACCACGTTTTACTTTGGTGACCTTTAAAAAAACTACTGCCAGATCAAATTTTCTTGCCAAAGTTTCTACGCCTGTATGTATGGGTACTTTAATTCCCATAAACTCAGTCCAGTATTTTGTCCTGTGTACTTGTGGAGATTGGTCACTGACCATACCGTAACCAGATTTAATGCCTTTCTTTTCATTTATAAGAACCGTTTTTACCGTTTCTTGTTGTGTAATCAATTCAGTATTCCATTTGGCTCTTATTTTTTTGATTAGGGCATCAAAATATTTGTTACCAACCTTTTGGTACACAGCATATCCTTTGGCATTGGAATACAGACCAAGACTTGTGTTCCATTCCCAATTGGCATAATGGGCGCATGGGACTAAAACGGTTTTCTTTTTTTCAATTTCTTTTAGAACACCAATATTGACAATGTGGTATCTTTCCATCATTTCAGTTTTGGACATGTTCATGGGTTTTATCATTTCCATGAACATATCGCACATATGACTGTAAAATTGACGTTGTATTTTTTTTAACTCCGTATCATTCTTTTCTGGAAAAGTTAATTTTAAGTTGGTCCAAACTACTTTTTTTCTATACCCAAAAACGGTGTAAACCAAGAAGAAAATAAAGTCTGAAAAAAGATAAAAAAGCCGAAACGGCAATTTAGAAATAAACCATAAAATGGGATAAGCCAAAATATAGACAAGTAGCTGCATTCTAATAAATAATATGGGCAAATATAGCTATATTTGAGACCAAACCTTAGATGTATGTCAAATTTGCATATTGCTACCATTGTTATTATCGTTGTCAATATTCTTGTTTCTCTAAAAGGCTTTAAGGATAGCTCTTTTTTTGAACGTTATAAGTTTGGTGTTGGCTCTATTAAAGCAGGGCAAAAGGACCGTATGCTTACTTCAGGGTTTTTACATGTAGATGTATCACATTTGCTGTTCAACATGCTTACGCTTTATTTTTTTGCCAACGTGGTCATCTATTGGTTTGGCCCTGTGAAGTTTGTGATTATTTATATTGTCAGCTTATTGGCAGGAAGTCTTTTGGCACTCTTTTTTCATAAGAACGAACCATATTATAGTGCGGTAGGAGCCAGTGGTGCAGTTACGGGTATTTTATATGCTGCAATTTTATTGCAACCAAATATGCAATTGGGTATTATGTTTATTCCTATTCCCTTACCAGCGTATATTATTGGGATAGGTTATTTGTTGTATTCTATCTATGGAATGAAAAAACGTTTAGGCAATATTGGGCATACCGCTCATTTTGGAGGAGCTATAGGTGGGTATGTAATGACACTTCTTTTTATGCCAGACCTTATTTTCTCTGACACCTTGATGGTGCTTATGTTAGCACTACCAATTATAGTCCTTTTTGTTCTTGGTAAAATGGGTAAAATATAATTTGTAGGAATTAAATGCAAATGCTAGCATTTGCATTTTTTAAAGCTTCACAACATTTTTTTGTTTCTAATAAAAGTGCTGCCTTATATTCACACGACCAAATTTTAACCACTCTTAATGATGAAGAAGGTTTCCCCTACTATTTTTAATGGCTACAGCATTAGTTGTTTCCTGTTCAGATGAAACAACTGTTTTCACTGACCCCCTAGATGATGATACCAATGTTAGATTAGAAACAGATGAACAAATACTGGAAAACAGTATTGTTTATGATAAAGCTGGTGTAATTGATATTTTTGAAGAAGATGAAATTACAGGTGAATTTTCCAAAACCGGTGATGAAGAATTGGCAGGAGATTATCCACTTACATTGGTAGCACAAGTTGATCTACCTTCTTTCAATGGAGGAGAAAACCTTACCGCCTCCCATGTACATGTAGTTGGTAATTATGCTTCTTATGATACAGTAGGTGAGAATTATGTTGGCGGGTTGGATGTTATATGTTAGCAATCCTACAAACCCAAGAGTTACTTCTAGATTGTATTACATCAATGCAGATATCAATGCCTTAAAATATGATGATGGGTATGTTTATGCCGTTGGTGGAGTTGATTCTGAACTTTCAGTTAGGGCAACCTCAAATTCTTTTACAACAAAAATACCAGTAAGTAATGGAAGATTAAACACTAATGGTATCACTTATGGTTTTCATCAAGGCTTTGTAAGTACAGATGTGGAAACTACAGCAAATATTATTTTGGTAACCAGTAGTAAAGAAGGTTCATTGACTGTTTATAATAAAAGTAACTTAGAAATAGTAGAAGAAATCCCTTATGCAGATTTACGTTCTGTTGCATTAAAGGATGATAAAATAGCGGTTTTAGATGGTAGTAAAGGAGTAAGTATCTTAAATCAAAATTATAATGTGATTAGAGAAATCAGTATTGATACTGATTTTGGCATAGTAAAACGTACTATAGATTTTTTTAGGAAATAAGATAATTGTTTCTGAAGGCGCAAAAGGAGCAGGCGTATATGATTATACTACTGGAGCTCTTTTAGAATATGTTCCAATATTGATCAATCCAGAGAATGTTGATAGCTCAGACATTGTGACCAATGCAATAGCTGTGAACGAAAATGTGGTTTTAATGGCTAATGGAGGAGCAGACCTGTGCTTGTCTGAAGAGCAAAATGACAATACTAATTTAGTAGGCATTGTAGAATTGGAAGGGTTCATTAATTATGTGGAAACCAAAGGAGATTATGTTTTTGCAGCTTCTGGAAAAGAAGGGCTGCAAATCATAAAAATGAACAAACCAGATGATAGTTTAGAAGCTAAATGTGCTAATGTTGACTTGTACTATGGAAGTTCAAATTTAAATGTAAACCAAGGAGAAGATAAAGCTTATAGAGGTTCAAAACGTTTCAATAGGATTAATATAAATGGCAGTCTGTTGCTTTGTGGCTCATGGACTGTTAGAAATAGGGTTAATATGAACAGCAATGGTTTGTTTGAAATGAACGGTATCCTTGTAGTAGGGAGGAATTATAAGAGAAGAAATGTTATAATCAACCAAGGAGCTACATTTAGAGTAGAAGGAAACCTTACTATTTATGGAGACTTAATATTAAATGACGGAGCTACAATAGAATTTATAGGAAATGATTCTGTGGTGAATATTTTTGGCTCAGTCATAAAAAATGGCAACGCTACTGTAGAAGGAACTTTTGATGATGTTAGAAATAAGTTCTAAAACAGAGAAAATACAGTATAAGAAAAGCCCAGTACTGAAAAGTATTGGGCTTTTTATTTATAATAATAATGCGTGTATTATTGTAGCATCTCGGCAATTTTTGCTTCTAATGCAGGACCGCGCAAGTCTCTTGCAACAATCACCCCATTCTCATCCAAAATAAAAGTTGCAGGTATTGCACGTACATTATATAGTTCCGCTATTTCATCAA
>CAYNLI010000106.1:0-7776 GCA_964398035.1 uncultured Flavobacteriaceae bacterium
CTTGATCCCAAAAAACAGCTATGGGCTTATAGTCCATAGTTGAGTTTGGTAACATAACGCTCTAAGCCACTTCTTCATCCAAAAACTGAGCTTCATACAGCTTACTGTAGTATCCGTCTTTTTTAAGGAGTTCTTTGTGCGTTCCCGTTTCTACAATTTTGCCTGCGTCCATGACCAAAATTTTATCTGCCTTTCTAATGGTTGCCAAACGATGGGCAATTATGATGGAAGTTCTGCCTTCGGTGATTTTATATGTTGCTTTTTGTATCAACTGTTCTGAATATGTGTCTATAGATGATGTGGCTTCATCCAATATCAACACACTGGGGTTACTTACATAGGCGCGTAAAAATGATATGAGCTGGCGTTGGCCACTGGACAACATGGCTCCTCTTTCCTTAACATTGTATTGATACCCCCCTGGCAAACTACTTATAAAATCATGCACCCCTATTTGTTTGGCAGCTTCTTCAATGTCTTCCAATGTGATGGCATCGTTTTTTAAAGAAATATTATTGGCAATGGTATCTGCAAACAGAAAAACATCTTGTAACACAACCGCTATTTCAGAACGTAAAAATGACAATTTATACTCTTTAATATTCACCTCATCCACTAAAATAATTCCAGAATTTATTTCATAAAAACGATTTAGAAGATTAATAATAGTAGACTTCCCAGCTCCTGTTGCGCCAACTATCGCCATGGTTTCGCCTGCTTTTACATCAAAAGAAACACCATGCAATACTTCTTCATTTTCTACATAACCAAACCGCACATCAGAAAATTTAATATTTCCTTTTATATCCACTTTTTCCAAAGTCCCATCATCTGCAATATGACTCTCAGTATCTAAAATTTTAAAAACCCTATTGGCTGCCACCATTCCCATTTGTAAGATATTGAACTTATCCGCTATTTGTCTCAGAGGTCTAAATAACATTCCTGAAAGCATAATAAAAGTAAATATAAAACCTTTCTCACTTGAGGTTCCAATAACATTTTGAAGCACTCCAAAATATACAATCAACCCAATTGCAATAGCAGAGACAATCTCAGCAATAGGAAAGAAAATAGAATTGTACCATACCGTTTTTAGCCATGCGTCTTGATGTTTTTCATTTATCAACCTAAAATTTTCCTTTTCAATCTCCTCTCGATTAAAAAGCTGTACTATTTTCATTCCAGTCAATCGTTCTTGTACAAAAGAATTAAGACTAGACACTTGCGCCCTAACTTCTATAAAAGCTACCTTCATGGCCTTTTGAAACACTCGTGTGGCATATAAAATAATAGGCAAAAGGACAAATACAATTAAAGCCAATTTCCAATTGTAATATAACATTACAAAAGCGGCCACTAACATTTTTAATACATCGGCCACAATTACAAAAAAACCTTGGCTAAAAATCTCCCCTATTCTTTGCATGTCAGCCACAGCTCTGGTAACAAGCACTCCCAATGAAGAATTGTCAAAATATTTCATTTTAAATCCTATCATACGTTGAAAGAGTAGTATCCGAATATCTTTTATCACAGATTCTCCCAACCAATTGGCATAATAATTAAAAAAAAGTTGACTAATTACTTCTCCCAACAATACACCAAGCATAGTAAGTGTATAAAACAATAGCTTGTCCGCATCTTTACTATCAATCGCTACATTAACAATCTTACCTACCAAAACCGGGGTCAATACTGCAAAACCAGATATTAATATTGCCGCAAGTGCCACTCCATAAAAAGTTGTTTTATATGGAGATGTATGCTGTAAAAGTCTTTTGAACAGTTTAACATCAAAAGCTTTGCCTGTTTCTTTATCCATTGTTCTTTATAATATGTTTTGGGTAAGTAACCTCTATCAAATATAATCCCTTTGCGGGTACAGAAACTCCTGCCTTTCCCCTATCCTTGCTTTCTATAATTTTTTTTATGCTATCTACATCAACCTTTCCTAAACCAATATTTAAAAGTGTACCCACAATGGCACGTACCATATTGCGTAAAAAGCGATCCGCAGTAATAGTAAAAACCAATACCCCCCCTGTTTCTTTCCATTCAGCTTTTTTAATATCGCACAGAAAAGTGTGTACATCTGTATGTGCTTTTGAAAAACACTCAAAATCATCATATTGCATTAAAACAGTTGCCGCCCTGTTCATAGCGCCCACATCCAATGAATGTTTTATATAATGGGCAGTATCCATATAAAACGGGTTCTTTTTCTGTACAATCCAATATTCATAGGTCCGTTCAACAGCATCAAACCGAGCGTGAGCATCATTTGGCACTTCATATATATTTTGAACTGCAATATCATCTGGCAAAAAAGAATTCAGTCTATAGACCAAATCAGGGATATCATCAATGGCATCAATATCAAAATGCGCATACATTTGCTTGGCATGCACACCAGTATCCGTCCTCCCTGCTCCCATTAAGGTTACAGCTCGTTGTAAAAGCCTAAAAAAGGCTTCTTCTAAAATTTGTTGTACAGTAATAGCGTTGGGCTGCTTTTGCCAACCATGATAAAACTTCCCAAAGTATGAAAAGGCAATAAAATATCTCAACTGAATCCACTATTTTTACAGAGCATAAATATACCTCAATCCAACCAAAAAGAAATAAAATACATCCATATTTAAGCATATTTTAAGTTTTATGACACGTATACTTTTACTTTCTGACACCCATAGCCATATGGACGAGACCATTTTAAAATATGCCAAACAAGCAGATGAAATTTGGCATGCAGGCGATATTGGGACACTCGCCGTAACAGATGAACTGGAAAAAATAAAACCTGTAAAAGGTGTTCATGGTAATATTGATGACTATAAAATACAAATGGAGTTTCCATTAGACAATAGATTCTTTTGTGAAGGTGTAGAGGTTTGGATAACCCATATTGGTGGCTATCCCAACAAATACAATATTAGGGTCAAAGATGAAATAAAGAAGAACCCACCAAAACTATTCATTAGTGGACATTCCCATATATTAAAAGTTATGTGGGATAAAAAACTGAACTTATTACATATGAATCCAGGTGCTTGTGGTAAATATGGCTTTCATAAAGTACGTACCATGCTCCGCTTTAATATTGATGGTGAAGAGATAAAAAATCTTGAAATTATTGAATTAGGAAAAAAGTAATGACAACACATTTTAAAAATATAACTGTTTGCTTATTCCTGTTCTCCATGGTAAACAGTTGTAAGCAAGTGGATACCCAGACTCTAAATATTGCAACTGCTGCAAATATGCAATTTGCCATGACAGAAATAGTACAGTCCTTTACAAAACATACAGGTATAAAATGTAACATTATTACTGGTTCTTCAGGAAAACTAACAGCACAAATAAAAGAAGGCGCACCCTATGATGTATTTGTTTCGGCCAATACAAAATACCCTGAGGATTTATATAAAGATGGATTTACCACTTCAAAACCTAAGATTTATGGCTATGGCGGATTAGTCCTTTGGTCCACTACCTCTGAAAAACCAAGTTTTTCTATTTTAATGAATGATGCAATTGAGCATATTGCTATTGCAAACCCTAAAACAGCACCTTATGGAGAAGCAGCAGTTTCTGTTTTAAAAAAAATGGGTGTTTATGAAAAAATTGAACATAAGTTGGTTTATGGTGAGAGTATCTCGCAAACCAATCAATTTATTCTTTCTAGGGCAGCAGATATTGGTTTTACCGCCAAATCCGTAGTATTATCCCCCAAAATAAAGGGCGAGGGAGATTGGATTTCTATTGATGACAACTATACTCCCATTGCACAAGGAATCGTACTTTTGAAAAATAGTGAGAAGAAACAACAAAGTGAACAATTTTACACTTTTATATTCTCTGACCAAGCCAAAAATATTCTTAAAAAATTCGGGTATTTAGTGGCTCTACATGAAAAAGAAACATCTAAATGATAGATTGGGAACCCTTACTGTTAACTTTTAAACTAGCGTTGATCACTACCGTTATTTTATTGGTTGTGGGTATTCCAATAGCGTATTGGCTGGCATATTCCAAATCCAAAATAAAACCCCTTATAGAAACTTTTGTGAGCATGCCCTTGGTGTTGCCCCCCACTGTTTTAGGTTTTTATTTGTTAGTTGCCTTTAGTCCATCCAATGCTTTTGGTGATTGGTTGGATGAATGGTTGGGGATTAGGTTGATTTTCACTTTTGGGGGCTTAATAATAGCATCTATAATCTATAGTTTGCCATTTATGGTACAACCCATACAATCTGGACTGGAAAGTCTTCCTTCCCATTTAAAGGAAGCCTCTTATGTTATGGGAAAATCCCGATTTACAACCTTATTTAAAATTCTTTTACCAAATATTAAAACATCCCTTAGAACAGGTATGGTCTTAGCGTTTGCCCATACCATTGGAGAATTTGGAGTTGTATTGATGATTGGCGGTAATATTCCGGGAAAAACAAAAGTAGCTTCCATTGCCATTTATGATGAAGTTGAAGCCTTAAATTATGATACTGCAAACAGCTATTCTTTAATCCTGTTATTGATAACCTTTAGCATTCTATTGACGGTATATTTAACCAACAACAAGACTTTTAAAAGGTTTGGAAAATGATACAGTTATACTTAAATAAAGAGCTGAACACCTCTGGCGGAATCATGTCACTTTCTATTGATATGAATATTGAACAAGGGGAAATTGTTACGCTCTACGGTGAATCTGGTGCAGGCAAAACTTCTACTTTACGGATGATTGCAGGATTACTTGCTACTGATGAAGGAAACATAGTGGTCAATGAACAAATTTGGTTGGATACCAAACAAGGAATAAATCTAAAACCACAGCATAGAAATGTAGGTTTTGCATTTCAAGATTATGCCTTGTTTCCAAATATGACGGTGAGGGAGAATTTGGAATATGCCTTAAAAAAGAATCAGGCAAAAAAAGATGTTGATGACTTAGTAAATGCCATGGAATTGGGTGAATTACAGAGTAAAAAAACAGGAATGCTTTCTGGAGGACAAAAACAGCGAGTAAGTTTGGCAAGAGGTTTAGTACAAAAACCAGATGTTTTATTGTTAGACGAACCTTTATCTGCTTTGGACAATGAAATGAGGTCTAAGCTGCAGAATTATATTTTAAAAGTTCACAAAGAAAACAACCTTACTATTATAATGATAAGTCATGATATTGAGGAGGTTTTAAAACTTTCTGATAGAGTATATATCCTTAAAAACGGAAAAGTAACCCAGACAGGGACACCTTCCGAAGTTTTTAGACAAGAATCAAATGAAAACCTTCAACTAGAAGGGGAAATTATCAGCATACAGAAAGAAGACACAAAACATAAAGTGTCTGTACGTATTGGAGCAAATGTGATAAACATCATAGTTCCAACATCAGAAATTAAAAACTATGCCATTGGAGATACTATAATTGTAAGCTCAAAAATTATAGCGCCTACTATTCAAAAAGTCTTGAAAAAATAAAAACCCGGGAACAACCCCGGATTTTTGCGCACTAATACTACTAAGATGTTAGGTTTAACGTAAGCGATCAACAGATTTTACAAGATCTTCATCCTTCTTAATAGCTCTGTTGGCCAGAGTTAAAAAAACGATAGAAAATACAGGAATCAACATCCCAATACCCTTCTCAGAAATGTTACTTTCTCCAGATAAGTTTAGTGATCGGTAAACGAAAAATCCTAGTAAAAAAAGATTCAATATCATATTCAACCTGTTTACCACAAATTGGTTTTTTCTGTTTTTAAATAAAAATACAGCAATAACCGCCAGTGCTGCTGTAGCATATAACGCTATGGAGACTGGAATTGTATCCTTTGCGAAAATTGCAACCTCATTAGCATCTGTCCAAAGATTCACAAAAAAAGGAAGTGCCGTCCCCAAAAGAATCACTACCATTAAATAAACTGTTTGTATTCTTTGAAGCATTGCTTTAATTCATTTGAAATGCAAAAATAAGCGTCTTTTTAAAAAATAACCATGAAATCATGAAAATAATTTGTAATATTGTTACGTTATTAGACAATACACTTACCAAAAGGAATAACATTCCCCATAGTATCCAAGTAATAATACACTTCAAAAAAAATTTATACAAGTATAATTTATTCAACACTTAATGTTTGAAATTTCAGATTTAAAAGCAAAGAAGCTTCCAGAGCTTCACGAAATTGCCAAGGGTTTAAAAGTACCCAAGTACAAAAGTTTAAAAAAGTTGGATTTGGTTTACCAAATCTTAGATGTACAAGCATCTAACCCAACTGCAGTAACAAAAACCGAAACTGCTCCTCTTGAAAAGGAAAAGGAAGCACCAACGCCAAGACCTAAGCCAAGACCTAGGAAGGAAAGATTGGCAGCGGCAGCTGGAAAAAAAGTTGCTACAGAAGAAAACATTCCTTCTAAAGGTGAGGAACCAACAGCAAAAAGCAATCAGCCAGAGGCTAAGGATTCTAAACAACCACAGCGTGAGCCTAACACAAATGATCAACAAAAAAAGGAAGGGACTAAAAACCCTCCCAATAAAAATCAAAGTGTTAAAAAACCACAGCACCATCAAAAGAAAGGGCAGGAAAAGAACAATAATTTTGATCGTGACTTAAAAAATAAATACAAACAACCTGAATTTGAATTTGATAGTATCATTCAAAGTGAAGGTGTTTTAGATATTATGCAAGATGGTTATGGTTTCTTGCGATCTTCTGATTACAACTATTTATCATCACCAGATGATATTTATGTGTCACAATCACAAATTAGGTTATTTGGATTAAAAACTGGGGATACTGTTCTAGGTAACGTTAGACCGCCAAAAGAAGGTGAAAAGTATTTCCCTCTTATTAAAGTCAATAAAATTAATGGACTAGATCCTCAAATTGTTAGGGACAGAGTTTCTTTTGAGCATTTAACACCATTATTCCCTGAAGAAAAATTTAATTTGGCGGATCGTCAGAGTACTATTTCTACAAGGATAATGGATTTGTTCTCACCTATTGGGAAAGGACAAAGGGGAATGATTGTTTCTCAGCCCAAAACGGGTAAAACAATGTTATTGAAAGACATTGCAAACAGTATTGCCGCCAATCACCCAGAGGTTTATCAAATTATATTATTGATTGATGAGCGCCCAGAAGAAGTTACAGACATGCAACGTAATGTACGTGGAGAAGTTGTAGCCTCTACGTTTGATAAAGAAGCTACAGAACACGTTCGTATTGCTAATATTGTTTTGGAGAAAGCAAAAAGGCTTGTAGAATGTGGCCATGATGTGGTCATCTTATTAGATTCTATTACACGTTTAGCACGTGCCTATAATACGGTACAACCTGCATCTGGAAAAATATTAAGTGGTGGTGTTGATGCCAACGCCCTTCATAAGCCAAAACGTTTCTTTGGTGCTGCACGTAATATAGAAAATGGAGGGTCATTGACTATAATTGCAACAGCTCTTACAGAAACTGGCTCTAAAATGGATGAGGTAATCTTTGAGGAATTTAAGGGAACCGGTAATATGGAATTACAATTAGATCGTAAAATTTCCAACAGAAGGATTTTTCCTGCAATTGACCTTACATCATCTAGTACAAGACGAGATGATTTATTGTTAGATGAAAAAACAATACAACGCATGTGGATTCTGCGTAAATACCTAGCAGACATGAACCCTGTTGAAGCTATGGAATTTATAGAGCAACGTATAAAACAGACCAAAAACAACGATGAGTTTTTAATGACTATGAATAATTAAAACCTCTTTTTTAT
>CAYNLI010000106.1:7876-9628 GCA_964398035.1 uncultured Flavobacteriaceae bacterium
GTTTTTTTTAAAGAATTATTTTTTTACCTACCGTATAATGGGTACTTTAATTTCGTGAAAGTTTCCCGTTCATAAATTAAAGTTTTAATCCCTAAAAACATGACCATGAAAAAAATTAAAAAATTAATCCTGCCATTGCTATGCACTTCAGTCTTAAGCTACAGTTTAGTAAGCTGTAAAGACAATAAAGAAACTCAAAGTGAAGAAAACAAACATGAGGATAAGGTTGTAGAAGATGTAAAACCACCTGAGCAAATAGTTTCTATAGACCAAGCACGAGAAATGTATAATAATTACTCAAAACATAGAGTTGAAGTAATTAATGATTACGAAATGCGTACTAGAACTGATTCTAATTTTGAAGCCGCTCGCTATTCATCCTACGATTATGAAACTATAAAACAATATTTAGCCTATGTTGAGCAAGAAGCTAAAAAGGCAAATGTGAATATATCTACATTGCGTTTTTATTTTTCTAACTACCCAGATAAAAAAATATTTGAAAACGGTAAAAAAATTATACATCCAAAACAAAATTCTTTTTTTATGTTACCCACTTTAGAAAAAGATGGAGAAAATTTCGGTTTTTATGTAGTAGATGTTGATGGAAAAACAGAAGCCCGGTTAATTAAGAACGCACCTCAAAATTCTGAAAAAGGAATGGGAACTAATAATTCTGTTAAGGATACTAAATCCTACGCAACTTTTGGCCCTAACTTAATAAATTCTTCTCCAATAATTTTTCAAAATGGGCATAGTTTAATTATGAACGAAGGTACAGCTGGACCACCACCAAAAGGTGATTTTTAATAAAATTCCACCCTCCATTCTTATGAATTTTGAACTGATAATTGACTTAATAAAAAGAAATCCATTTATGATACTTTATGGATTGTCATTGATTGTTGCCATAATTCGATATCGCAAATATTATGGTACTCCATTAAAATATTTTCCAATATTTCTATTGTATACATTTATAAATGAAACTTTAGGTGGAATCATCCGATTGAATCAAAATTTCAGCCTTCATTTCAGCGAATTTTATATTGATAATAATTGGTTGATATTTAATATTTATAATGTGGCTGTACATTTATATTTATTTTATATTTTTTCGAATTTTATTAATAACCATAAATACAAAAAACTTATTCGACAAGGAGCCCTTATTTATATTTTTGTTAGCTTAATAAATCCCTTTTTCGAAGATTACATGTTACATCCTCAAACATATGCCTATTTAATAGGAGGTGTAACGATTATTATTAGTGTAATCCTATACATTAAAAACTATAAAGCAGAGTCTCATTCAATATTTGACAGTAGAGACATTTTATCTTGGATTGGTGTTGGTTTACTAATCTTTTATTTAGGTTATTTACCTATTAAAATAATTCGTAATTACAACATTTTAAATAACCTTATTGAACCTTCACATATTAGAACAATACATTATGGCTTAATCATTATAATGTATACTTTTATAACTATAGGTTTTGTGAGAATGAAAAAAGTAAAGGTGCCATCATAAAACTGAGCTTTAATTTTTAAATTCAAGAATTATCCTAATCTTTTCTATGTCGTTGGATTTTGGAACTTTATTGACATATACAATGATGGCAACTTATGCGCTGGCTTTTTTGGTATCCATGATCTATCTTCCCAAATATCATGATTCCCCTTTAAGGTTTATGCCTTTTATCCTTCTATACACTTTTTTAAATGAAACATTGGGATTCATTATTTATA
>CAYNLI010000107.1:0-9502 GCA_964398035.1 uncultured Flavobacteriaceae bacterium
CCATTATTATCAATAGGGTTGTCATAATTAAAAAAGTTGATGCCCAATAGCACATCAGCTTTCTTGCCAACGGGTATTTTAGCACCTAGATCCAAATTGTACTCACCCCAGCCTGAAATAAAACTATCGACAAAAAAAGTAGGAGCGTTCAATGCGTTTTTAGTGATGATGTTAATAAGACCTCCACGGCTTCACTTCCGTAAAGAGTAGAAGCAGGTCCTTTTACAATTTCAATTTGCTCTATGAGCGAGTTTGGGATTCCAGAAAGGCCATAAACAGTGCCAAGACCACTTACAATTGGCATTCCGTCTATTAAAACTAAGGTGTAAGGTCCTTCCAATCCGTTGATATGAATATCACCAGTGTTGCATACATTACAATTGATTTGTGGGCGTACCCCATTTACATTCTGCAAGGCTTCAAAAATACTAGCAGTTGGGTTCTTTTTAAAAAATGAGGGTTTATAAACCTCTACAGGAACAGGACTTTCTAATCGGCTGACCGGTTTTAAGGTTCCCGTGACCACCATTTCATCAAGAATTTGAGCAGAAGCTTCTAGTTTAATAGATATAATTTTTTCTTCTCCATTTGTAATTTTAAAAGCTTTTCTATAGGGCAAATAACCAATTACGGAGGCTAAAAGCACATGATTCCCTTCTGATAAATTAAAGATGGTATAGTTACCGTTTTCATCAGAAGAAGTCCCGCGTGTGGTTCCTTTAATGTATATGTTGGCAAATGCAACTGTGTTGTACCCTTCTGTAACAACCCCTTTTATACTAGCAGTTTGGGCGTTTGCAACTGTACAGCCTGTAATTATTAAAATTAATACGATATAAAATAATAATGATTTCATATTTTTAGTTTTATCTAAATAAATATTTAGACAAAACTAAAAATATGTTTTTACATATAAAAATGTATTTTTGCTTTTGTTAAAATAATATAAAATATAGATGACACGTTCAGAAGAGAACTACTTAAAGACCATTTTTCATTTGGGAGGAAGTGAAATCAAACACATTTCTACCAATGCCATTGCAGAACAGATGGAGACCAAACCATCTTCTGTAACGGATATGGCAAAAAAATTGGCTGAAAAGAAACTGGTCAATTATATAAAGTACCAAGGAGTTTCATTAACGGATTATGGCGTAAAAACGGCATTGTCCATTATAAGAAAACACCGTTTGTGGGAAGTTTTCTTAGTAGAAAAGCTGGATTTTTCTTGGGATGAAGTACATGAGGTAGCCGAACAGCTAGAGCATATAAAGAGCGAGCAACTTATAGATAAACTGGATAAGTTGTTAGATTTTCCAAGGTTTGACCCCCATGGAGACCCTATTCCCACAAAGGATGGTGTCTTTAAAGAGCGTATAAAGAAACTACTAAGTGAAGCACCCCTGAACAGTACAGGAATTTGTGTGGGCGTAAAGGATTCTTCCGCACCTTTTTTAAAGTTTTTGGACAAAAACAATATTGCCCTTGGGCAAACTATAAAAATTATAGAAAAAGAGGAATTCGATGGCTCTTTTATTATAGAAATTGATAAAGAGAGAATGCATATTTCTAACCAAATAGCGTCTAATCTATATTTAAAAATGGATGAATTATGATGGAACAAATTATTGATTATTTTGAATCTATTGACCCTATTTTAGCAGCATTTTATGCCACACTATTTACTTGGGCACTGACGGCAGCTGGGGCGGCTTTGGTGTTTTTGTTCAAAACCATGAATAGAGCAGTGCTGGATGGTATGTTAGGTTTTACTGGTGGTGTCATGGTAGCGGCAAGTTTTTGGAGTTTGTTGGCGCCAGGAATAGAAATGAGCCCTGGAGAAGGTTTTGTAAAGGTGATTCCTGCTGCTGTTGGATTTTTCCTAGGGGCATTAATGCTTTTTGGATTAGATAAGATACTTCCGCATTTGCATATAAATTTTAAAGAAATAGAGGCTGAGGGCGTAAAAACACCATGGCATAAAACCACACTCTTAACACTCGCAATAACGTTACATAATATTCCGGAAGGTTTGGCTGTAGGTGTTCTTTTTGGAGGAGTTGCAGTAGGTTTTGATGGCGCAACAATAGGAGGTGCTGTTGCCTTGGCTTTAGGTATTGGACTTCAAAATTTCCCAGAAGGTTTTGCTGTTGCCATGCCATTACGTAGACAAGGCCTTAGTAGAACAAAGAGTTTTATGTACGGACAAGCTTCGGCTTTGGTAGAACCCATTGCAGCAGTTATTGGTGCATGGGCTGTAATTTCATTTCAGCCAATTTTACCTTACGCACTTTCTTTTGCAGCAGGCGCTATGATTTTTGTAGTGGTAGAAGAGGTAATCCCAGAAACTCAACAAGATAAATATACAGATATAGCAGTTATGGGCTTTATCGGCGGCTTTATTATCATGATGAGTTTGGATGTGGGATTGGGTTAAGTCTCATTTTATTCACCAATAAGATCAAATGTGCCTATGGTCAAGAAGGTATCGGCAGTGTCAAATTTTTCTGCATTTTTAATGACAGTATAGCCATTGTATGTACTACCGGTCTGTACTTTTATTTGTTTAAAATTAGAACCACTTTCATTTTTGGAATCCAATACAAGTACGTAAAAAATATCATTTATGGTAACAATTGCCTCAGAAGGCAATGCTTGTTCCAAGGAGTTATTTGTGATTATTGAGGCATCCACAAACATCCCTGTTAAAAAATTATGGTTGGCTTCGTCTTTAAGATGACCATGCACTTTTATGGTTCTGTTTTCTTCTATTGATGTTCCAACTAAATAGACTTCAGCCTCAAAAATTTCATTGGATGCTTCTGGAATTTTAAACTGTATCTGTTGCTCTTTTTTAATATTCATGATATCTTTTTCAAAGACAGACAACTCTATATGAATATGGTCATTGTCAATAATCTCCAGTATTGGTGTTGCTGGGGAAACAAACATTCCTCTGGTCACGTTGACTTTTGTGATGCTTCCATTGATTGGTGCATGAATAGGGGCAGTACTGGTAATTATTCCATTTTCAACATTTGAAATTGAAATGTTTAGCATGGATAATTGTTTGCGAAGACCATTATAGCTCGCAAGGGCTGTTTTATATTCGCTTCCCGCTTTAAGATAATTTTTTTGAGAGGTTATATTTTCATCAAATAGTATTTTTTGACGCTCGTTTTCGGATTTTAAATAGACTAATTTTTCCTTTACTTCAATATAGTTTTGTTGCAGGGTAACAAATTTGGGGTTTTCAACGGTTACCAGTGCCTGCCCTTTTTTTACATAGTCTCCTATTAAATAGGGCGTGTTTTTAATGTACCCTCCCATTGTGGCATTTATGACCACTTTATTTTCTGGTGGTACATCAATCATTCCATTGGTTTCAACAATCACAGGAAAGGATTTTTCTTCTAAACTTCCCAATTTCATTTTACTGTTTTTAAATTGTTCTTGGGTGAGTCTGATGAGGTTATCGCTCATTTGTGTGGTTGCTACAGAAGCGTCACTTGCTTTTTTTTCTGAATTGTTACAACTTGTAAAATAGGTGAGGAGAACTAGGAACGATGCTTTATATATAAAATGTTTCATGAATGTAATTTTAAAGAGTTAGGTAATTTATTTTGATGATTGTTTGGTTGTATTGGTTAAGGTTATCCAAATAGCCAAGTTTAATGTCATAGGCATTTTCAACGCTCTGTATGTATTGAAAGAAGTCTATTTCGCCATTTTTAAAACTAAAAATGGCAGTTTTAAGAATTTCATCTGCAAGAGCAATACCTTCTTGCTCATAGTAGAGAAGTGCTTTTTGGTGTTTTATCAATTCGGCATGTAGGGCTTTATAGTGCGCATCTACTTGTATCTTGTAATCTTCATATTGTTCTGATGCAATATCTTCTGCAATCCTTGACGCCTTTATTCTTGAAGATTGTCCGCCAAACAAGAAAGGTATTTTAAGCCCTAGTTGATACCCATAAAGGTTCTCATTTAAGTTGGCATTGGAGCCAACAAAATAGTTGAGGGTTATATCTGGCAATAACTGTTGTTTCTGAAAACTATTTTGCGCCTTTGTCAATTCCAATCGGTTTTCATAAGATGTCATTTCTGGGCTTTCCTCAATAACGGTTTCATTTAATTGAACCTTGGTCATAGGAACTGTAGCAATTATAATGTCTTGATCTGTTTGGACTTTCTTGATTAAATTGTCATAGGCAACCAAAGCGTCTTGAGTGGTCTGATCATAGATAATACTTATTTGTTTTTGTTTGGATTGTGCCGTTATTTTTTCAAGATAATTGGTCTCACCCAACTCAAACCTACGTTGTGCTACGCTAGAAAAGTTTTGATAAACACTGTCCAACATGCTATAAACACCTTCTTTTTCTTTTTGATATAGGTATTGATAGTAGTTTGCCACAACTTCACGCTCAAGTGCTTTCTTCCTGATTTCATAGTTACTAGATACAAGGTCATAGCTAGTTTTATTTCGTTTTTTTTCAGCGAAATATAACGTTGGGAATAGAAAACTTTGTTGCACACCAAATACTTTAATAGGCTCATTGTTTGGTGCCAGATCATTCTCATTATAAAGATAATAAACATGTGTTTTGTCAAAACTAAAGGCACTGTTTATAAGTGCGTTGGATTGTTTTACTTTGAATCCTTCAGCTTTTAGACCTGCATTGTTTTTTATGGCAAGTTCAATCAAATCATCTAAAACCAATGGTTTTTCTTGTGCTATGGTAGCTAAAGGAAAGCACATCATCATTAATAAAACCCCAAATCCTGTAAGAGATTTAAGAGTTGCTTTAGAAGGCCCTTTGTTTTTCTTTGGAGTATTGAAATAAGTATATAAAACAGGTAGCACAACCAAGGTTAAAATCGTTGCTGTGATTAAACCTCCTATGACCACAGTTGCCAAAGGTCTTTGTACTTCTGCACCTACATTGGTAGATAGCGCCATGGGCAAGAAGCCCAAGGCCGCAGCAGAAGCCGTAAGCAATACCGCTCTTAACCTATCTTTTGTTCCTTGTTTAATAAGTGCTTCCATACTTTCATACCCTTTGGTTTTCAGTTCTTTATAATGTTCTATCAATACTATTCCGTTGAGAACCGCTATGCCGAACAGGGCAATGAACCCAACACCTGCAGAAATGCTAAAGGGCAAGTCTCTTGCCCATAAGAGAAATACACCACCAACTGCGGCAAGTGGTATGGCAGAATAGATAATCAATGCTTCTTTGACGGATTTAAAGGCAAAATACAGCAAGACAAAAATCAGTATAAGTGCTATGGGCACGGCCACTTTTAATCTGGCTGTTGCACTTTGCAGGTTTTCAAATTGACCTCCGTAGGTTATGGAATAGCCCACTGGCAATTTTATATTGGCATTTATCAATTTTTGGATATCATCCACTACTGATTGTAAATCTCGATTACGGACATTGATTCCCACAACAATTCTACGTTTGGTATCATCTCGGGATATTTTTGCCGCTCCTTTTTGATAGGTGATTTCTGCAAGTTCGCTCAATGGTATTTTTCCACCATAAGGCACATCAACATAAAGGTTTTTTAGATTGTCAATATCCTTTCTGTTTTCCTCTCCTAGGCGAACAACAAGGTCAAACCTTTTTTCACCTTCATAGACGCTACCCACCGTGCGACTGGAAAAAGCCATGGATACCATTTCATTCAACTCTTGGATGTTAAGGCCATAACGTGCAATTTTCTCTCGATTATAGGAAACGCTCATCTGGGGAAGTCCCACTATTTTTTCAACTGAAATATCAGCGGCACCGGGTACATTTTCTATCAAGGATTTTATTTCATTTGCTTTCTTGCTCAGGACATCCAAGTCCTCGCCAAAAACTTTAATGGCAATATCTGCCCTTACTCCCGTTATCAGCTCATTGAACCGCATTTCTATGGGCTGTGTAAATTCTACTTCCATACCCGGGATAATGGCAAGTGCTTCTTTGAACTTGTCCGCCAGTTCATCTTTAGTTGTTGCAGAGACCCATTCCTTTTTAGGTTTTAAAATAATGATGACATCACTCTCTTCCATGGACATTGGATCTGTTGGGACTTCGGCAGCACCGATTCGGGTGACCACTTGTTCCACTTCTGGAAACTTATCCAATAGTATTTTTTCGATCTGTGTGGTTATTTCAATTGTTTTGCTCAGGGATGTTCCTGTTTTTAGAATAGGCTGAATTACAAAGTCGCCCTCATCCAGGGTAGGAACAAATTCACTTCCCATATTGGCAAATACAAATGTGGCAAGGACCAACAATAGGGCAGAGGTTCCCAGCACCAATTTTTTACTTTGCAATGCCCAATGTATGAGTGAATCAAAGACATTGTGCAACCATCGCATTAGGCGAACTGATATATTTTTTTCTGATGCTGTTGACGGCTTTAAAAACATGGATGCCACAACTGGGACATAGGTAAAACAAAATAGCATTGCCCCAATCAATGCAAAACTAAAGGTAAGCGCCATTGGCTTGAACATTTTTCCTTCCACACCGCTCAGGGACAGAATTGGGATAAAAACAATCAGAATGATCAGTTGTCCAAAAATGGCAGAGTTCATCATTTTTGAGGCACTTTTAAAAGTAATGGCATCCTTGGCCATTTGATAGTCTTGTTTGGAAAGCGCACCTAGTTCCAATTTTTTTGCGGTGATTTGAAATGCAATAAACTCTACAATGATTACGGCACCATCAATGATAATTCCAAAATCAATAGCTCCCAAACTCATTAAATTGGCATCTACACCAAAGATGTACATTAAGGAAAGGGCAAACAATAAACAAAGAGGAATTACGGAGGCTACTACCAATCCTGAACGAAAATTACCCAACAATAGCACCACTACAAAAATGACGATCAAACATCCCAAAATAAGATTTTCGGTTACTGTGGAAGTTGTTTTTTCAATTAGGTCACTCCGATCTAAAACAGGATTAATATACACTCCTTCTGGTAGTGATTTAGAGATGGATGCAACCCGTTCCCTAACGGCATCTATGACCTTTTTAGAGTTTGCGTCCTTGAGCATCATTACCTGTCCCAACACTTTTTCTCCTTCACCGTTCCCAGTAATGGCACCAAAACGGGTGGCATTGCCATACCCTACCTTGGCCACATCTTTAATATAGATGGGCATGCCATTGTTTTTCTTTACTACAATGTTGTTTATATCATTTAGGGTTGTAACAAGACCTTCGGCCCTAATAAAGTAGGCTTGGTTCACTTTTTCTATATATCCGCCACCTGCAATGCTATTGTTCATTTCCAAGGCTGTAAAAATTTCTTTGGCCGTAATGTCCATTGCAAGGAGTTTTTTGGTATTTATGGCTACTTCATATTGTTTTAAATAACCTCCCCAAGTGTTTACCTCCACAACACCTGGAATACCGGAAAGCTGTCTTTTAACGACCCAGTCCTGTATGGTTCTAAGATCTGTTGTTGAGTATTTGTCTTCATAGCCTGGTTTAATATCCAAGATATATTGGTAAATTTCACCCAATCCTGTGGTAATGGGCCCCATTTCTGGGGAACCAAATCCGGCGGGGATTTTCTCCGAAGCTGTTTTTATTTTTTCTGCAATAAGTTGTCTGGGCAGATAAGTGCCCATGTCATCTTCAAATACAATGGTGACCACGGACAAACCAAATTTTGAAATGGAACGGATTTCTTTAACGCCTGGCAAATTTGCCATTTCCAACTCTAATGGATAGGTGATAAATTGTTCCATATCCTGTGTGGATAAATTTCTTGATGTGGTAAGCACCTGTACTTGGTTGTTGGTCACATCGGGAACTGCCCCAATGGGAATCTGGGTCAAGGAATAAATTCCAAAACCGATTATAAATAGGGTTAACAAGAGAACAACAAATTTGTTCTTAATACTGAAATTGATGATATGTGAAAGCATAATTCATTAAATAAAAGCATGATAAGCTATGTGTGATAGCTTAGAAAAAAATGTATCTATAAATGAACTAAACCTGCCGTGGCGGCTGGAAAGGCCCTTCCCCTTCAAAAAGGGAATAGGATGCTTGGTAGAAGTAATTTTCAGCACTATAAGCAGTGAATTCTGGAGTGCTGGTATGAATGGAAATATCATTTAAAACAAAGACAGAAAGGTCTACGGTATGCGCTTGGTGTTGAAAGGGCATTTCCTCATGATCCTTTTTTTCTTCTTGATGTTTTTGATTATGCTCGGCCTTTAGTTCCCCATAGTGCTTGGATAGAAAAACCATAAAATTATCCCCATATTCTTTTGAGTGGAATTGGGCATGCTCAATTAATTCGTCCAGTTCAACAATTTCGCCTATGCCAATATTGAAACTTTGAATTAAAATGAGAAGAGAGATTGCTATGGATGCTATTTTCAACATAAAAATACTATGATAAAGATAAAGCATTTAATCGCGTCTTTTCTTACCTATTGGAATTCACATCTAGTTTAGGATTGTTCTAAACTATTGATTTTAAATCTATATAGGCAGTGAACAATGTTATGGAAATAGAAATTTTCTACATCAAAAATCATTGACAACAAGACTATTTATTAGGGTAATGGGACGTTCCCGGTTTCATCCAAAATCCCATCCATTCTTAAATGTGTAATAACAGGGTTTTTTGCCATTCTTACCAAAGTAACATGATCAAAGGACATAGAATCTGGCTGGCTCCCCCCAGTAGTTCCAAGAATCATATAATCCCTATTGTTCCGTTTTCTGTGTGAAAATGAATGCAGATGCCCATTGATAACGGTGTATGGCCGTTCACTTAAAAGTGTCTCTAATTTGCCCAATCCTTTTTCATCTTCTCTGGTCCATAGGGGTTTGTGCATAATCACAAACGTCCATCTTACGTCTGGGTATTTATTGAGCACGGCTTTGTAATAATCAAATTGTGATGTGCTCATGGCCCCGGTTCTTCGCTCGGACATATTGTAGTATTCAGAATCTTCATATTCCCCTTCAATTTCTCCTGCAATGATCTTCAATGCCTTTGCCCTTGCATTATAGATTTCCATCATTCGTTTTTCTTCAAAATCTTCAGAATCCAACATTAAGAACAAGACATTTTCATAAACAAAATGGTAGTATCTGGGACCAAATCTATTTTTCCAGAATTCTCGCATTCGGGGATTAGTAAGGTCATGGTTTCCCCCTAAATAGAAGAAGGGCATCTTAAGTTTTGCAGTGCGCATGTCAAAAGAATCCCACTCTTTTGCCAATTGTATGGAATCTTCCGTTCCACCATCGATTAAATCACCCACGCTAAGCACAAAAGTTGGATCCAACCTATTTAATTGTTTCACGGCAGTACTGTAAACACCTTCTCTTTCGCCTCCATTTAGATCGGAGATGATGGCGAATGTAAAGTCTTCCTCTTCCAGTTCAAAAGTTTCACTGGTCCATGGTTTAGGGCCATTGGCAATATCGTGTTCAAATTTGGGAACAGCTTCTGTGTTGGATTT
>CAYNLI010000108.1:0-9468 GCA_964398035.1 uncultured Flavobacteriaceae bacterium
TCAACAATTCAGCACATGAGATTTCCATAGACGCCACTCCATTCGCATCTTTGAGGTATTATTAACTATCTAAACAAAATAAAAATGAAAGTATTAGTATTAATTATAGGGTGCCTGTTCACAGGTCTTATAGCAACAGCTCAAGAAAACTCAGGAGTAAATATCAATATATCCATTGATAACGTTAGCAGTAATGAAGGTAAAGTAATATTATCGTTACATTCCATAGATACATTTATGAAAGCCCCTGGAATTCAAACCCTTGAAAGCACTATTGAAAATGGAAAAGTGTCCTTTACTTTTAAAAATGTTCCAGCAGGAACGTATGCCATTATGGCCTTACATGATGTCAATGAGAATGGCGCCATGGATTTTGAGGACAGTGGAATGCCCAAAGAAAGTTATGGCATGTCTGGGAATGATATGAGTTTTGGTCCCCCTACATTTTCAGGTGCCAAATTTGAAGTAACAGATACCGAATTAGATTTTGACATTCGCTTCTAATAAAATTCATCAATCAAAAATAAATAAAGGGGCTTGCCAAATGGCAAGCCCCTTTATTTAAATATAAATCTTTAGGCAATTAAACCTTCTGCTATTTTCCTATTATTTAAATATCTTCTGCCAACCAGGCCTTCATCATCCAAACTGTTTTTTCCTGTTCTGTGATAAAACCGCTCATCATGGAATTGGTTCCTTCATCATTTACTTCACTAGATATATCTAGGATTTTCCTTTCTATTATCAACAGCTCTTTAAGGGAATCAACAATCAACCGAATTGCATTTTCATCCTGCGTTACATTCTTACCAAGGGGAACGCTGGATTTTTCAATATAATCTTCAAAAGTATGATATGGCACCCCACCCAAAGTTAAAATTCGTTCCGCAATTTCATCTACCTTAATATTGGCATCTGTGTACAACTCTTCAAACTTAACATGCAGGTCAAAGAAACGTTTTCCTTTAATATTCCAATGGATTCCTCTTAAATTTTGGTAATATCTTTGAAAACTGGCCAAAAGACCATTCAAATCTTCACTTAATAATTCTGATTTCTCTGCACTTAACCCTATGCTATTTAGTTTCATTTCTTCTAGTTTTTAAATTCATTATAAAGTTATTTAATATAAAGCTTTAATTACTATAAGTTTTATTGATAGTTTTTATACTTTTATAAAAAAAAATTATTATTCATGACCATTACACAGCTACAATATGTATTAGCAGTGGCCGAATATCAAAACTTTACGTTAGCTGCTCAGAAAAGCCATGTAACCCAGCCCACTTTAAGCATGCAAGTGCAAAAGTTAGAAGATGAACTGGATGTTTTAATATTTGATCGAAGCAAGAAACCTATCAAGGTGACTGAGGTTGGAAAAAAAATAGTAGATCAGGCAAAAAACATTGTCAATGAAGCTGAGCGCATAAAAGATATTGTAGATCAAGAAAAAGGATATATAGGTGGCGAATATACATTGGGAATAATCCCTACGATTATGCCCACCTTATTACCAATGTTCTTAAAGGCTTTTATAAAAAAATATCCCAAGGTAAATCTCATCATTAAGGAACAAAGCACAGAGAGTCTTATTCGGAATTTACAGGATGGGCATATAGATGGTGCCATTGCTGCTACACCCTTAGAAATAGAATTCATTAAAGAAAGACCGCTATACTACGAACCTTTTGTAGGCTATGTGCCAAATAACCATAGATTAAAAGATGTAAAGACTCTTAGCCCAGAAGACCTTAATATTGAAGATGTGCTTTTGCTACAAGATGGGCACTGTTTTAGAGACGGTGTAATTAATTTATGCAAAGCATCCAAGATGCATAAAAATGAACATTTTCAATTACAGAGTGGAAGTTTTGAAACCTTGGTCAATTTATCCGATGAAGGATTGGGAATGACATTGCTTCCTTACTTAAACACTTTGGAATTGGATGAAAAAAGGAAACAGTTTCTCAAGCATTTTAACAATCCTCCACCTGCAAGGGAAATTAGCCTCATCTATCATAAAAATGAGCTTAAGATTCAAATTACTGAAGCCTTAAAAGATGTAATATCTGGTATTGTTAGGGGAGCTATAAAATTTCAGGATGTAAAAATCATTAGTCCTTTGAACAAGTAAATAATGGTAAGAATAAAAAAGACCGCTTAATAAGCGGTCTTTTTTATTTTATGCCTTTAGATAAATAAGGCTATGTTGCAATTCTGGTTTATCATTTATAAACTGTTGCAACCAAATTTCTAATTCTATAATTTCATTAGGTAATAACCTTGAAATTGCTTTTTTTAGTTCCTTACTAAAAAGTCTTGCGTCAAAACTAACTTTTTGTAGTACAGTTTTGGTGTATTCTAGCATAGCTCTCGCCATATTTCAAACTGATTTAGTTAATTATTTGTTCCTTATAAAGTTAACAAAAAAAGAGCTACAATATTATTTGGTAATCGTTAAAAATTGGATAAATTCATGTTAAAATTATTTAACACCTTACTAAAGTTGACTGATACTGTGCTTTTTATAAAAAAATTGATTGTTCTATTTCTAGGTATATTGCTAATACAAAGCTGTGTTACTACTAAAAACAGGGCTTTAAAAAAAGAACTGTCCATTTCTTTGGATACCGATGTTTTTGATGATTCTTTTACTGGTTTTATGCTATACAACCCTAAAACCAGAGATACTATATATAGTCACAATACCAATAAATATTTTACCCCGGCCAGTAACACCAAAATTTTTACACTGTACACTTCGCTAAAACTACTGCCAGATAGTATCCCAACCCTAAAATATCTAATAGAGAATGACACATTGTATATTGAGGGCACAGGTGACCCATCTTTACTTCACACTTATTACAAGGATAGCTCTTCTGTTCTTTTTTTAAAACAGCATAAAAACATAGCCTTTCACTTTAATAATTTTAAAGAAGATACATTTGGTCCTGGTTGGGCATGGGAAGACTATGATTGGTATTATTCTCCTGAAAGAAGTGTGCTACCCATATACGGCAATGTAACCACTATTTTTAAAGCAGATTCATTAACTGTGACCCCTGATTATTTTAAAAATAAAGTAGCGGAAATACTAGCGGAAAAAAATAGAGCCCCTAACACCAATGATTTCTTTTTTGAACCGACCAGAGAAGACACCTTAGAAGTTCCTTTTATTGTAAATCCATTACTCACTAAAGAGTTGTTTGAAAGAGTGATTCAAAATAAAATATCAGTAGTACACGAAATGCCCGAGGGCAATAAAAAAACACTGTATAGCATCCCTTCTGATTCCCTTTACAAAAGAATGATGCACCAAAGCGATAATTTTATTGCAGAGCAGTTATTAATATTGGGATCCACTAGCCTATCTGACACCCTTAACAGCGCAATAGCTAGGGAATATATATTGGAAAACGATTTATCCAACCTTGCGCAACAACCTAAGTGGGTTGATGGTTCCGGTCTTTCCAGATACAACCTGTTCTCACCAGAATCCATAGTGGATGTATTGAATAGACTTTATACTGAAATTCCAAAAGAAAGGTTATTTCAACTATTTCCCGCTGCAGGTGTAGATGGCACCTTAAAAGATAGATATAAAGGAAACCCGCTTCCTTATATATATGCCAAATCTGGCTCGTTGGGAAACAATTATTGTTTAAGTGGGTATTTAATTACCACATCTGGGGAAATATTGATTTTTAGCTTTATGAACAATCACTTTAAAAAGCCAACAGATGAAGTAAGAATGCAAATGCAAACTATTTTTGAATACATTCGTGATACCTACTGATTATATTGAAAAAAGATTATTCATCTGTGCATATTGCAACAGCATAATTGTTTTGGCATCTTTTATTTCTCCAGCCTTTATCATTTCTAAGGCGTCACTAAAAAGCATTTCCAGTACTTCAATGTTTTCACTTTCATCATGGGCACCACCACCTTCGCTTACTTTCATTTGCTCTTCATAGGCACCAATAAACAAATACAGGATTTCAGTAACGGAACCTGGTGACATATAGGTTTCCATCACCTTTTCAACCTGATTTATTTTATATCCCGTTTCCTCTTCAACTTCTTTTTTGATACAATCTTCTGGATGATCTCCGTCTAAAAGTCCAGCACAGGCCTCTATCATCATTCCATCTTCATTACCATTTATATAGGTAGGCATACGAAATTGTTTGGTTAAAACCACTGTGCATTTTTCTTTGTTATACAATAAGATTGCCGCACCATTTCCTCTATCATAAGCCTCTCTGGATTGGGTTTCCCATGTGCCGTCTTCCTTTTTATAATCGAATGTTATTTTATTGAGGGTGTACCAATTGTCTGATAGTACCTCTGTCGTGATGTTCTTTACTTTTCCGTTTTTCATTTATCGCTGTAAACTGTGAGCTATACGCATCAACAAATAACCAAATAAACCTTTTACTCTAATTAAAACTCAAGACCAAATTAGGTTTCGACTCTACTTCGACTACGCTCAGTACAAGTTTCTCCACCAGACATCCAAACTACCAACTCACCTCTGACAACTAGAATCTATTATCCCCATCAAGTAAATCTCCCAATCCGCCTAAAATACTACCTTCTCCTTTATTTTTACCACCGCCTCTTGGCGCTGCTGCCCATACCCTACTTGCCAATCTGCTAAAAGGTAAAGACTGAATATAAACCGTACCAGGTCCACGCAATGTAGCAAAGAAAAGACCTTCGCCTCCAAATACGGTATTCTTAATTCCGCCGACAAACTCAATGTCATAATCCACTGTTTGAGAAAAACCTACAATACAACCAGTATCCACCTTTAAAACTTCACCTGCTGTCAATGTTTTCTTGGCCATGGTTCCCCCAGCATGTACAAAGGCCATTCCGTCACCTTCCAATTTTTGCATGATAAAACCTTCACCTCCAAAAAATCCTCTCCCCAGTTTTTTTGAAAATTCAATCCCGATAGAAACACCCTTGGCAGCACATAAGAAAGCATCTTTTTGACAAATAAACTTTCCATCTTTTTCAGAAAGGTCAATAGGAATTATTTTTCCAGGGTAAGGCGATGCAAAACTTACTTGCTTTTTTCCTTGGCCCACATTTAAAAATGCGGTCATAAAAAGACTTTCACCTGTCAGTACCCTTTTTCCAGCAGAGAATAATTTGCCTAAAATGCTGTTATCTTTGCTAGAACCATCCCCAAAAATGGTCTCCATCTTTATATCATTGTCCATCATCATAAAAGTTCCAGCTTCAGCTACTACAACTTCCTGTGGATCCAATTCTATCTCCACATATTGCATTTCTTCTCCGTAAATCTCGTAATCTATTTCGTGTGCGTTCATTTTTTATAGTTTTTTGTTGATAATTGTTAGTTGCGTATAATTAGGTTTTGTTACATCTTGAGTAGCCATTAGCAAAAAACTTTCAATTTTTAACCCTAACCGTCCATTCAAAATCAAAAATAGAAACAACTACCCCGTCTTCATTTACCCCAATAGATTTCATCCAGAACGTTTTACCTTCTCCTGTAGCTACCGTTTTATCAATAGCTTCCTTTATAAGATGACCATCCTCACAGGTGAACGTTATTCTTCCAGTAGCTTTTTTTGAAAAACTGGCCTTATTACTCGCCACCAACATAGATATTCTTTTACCACTATCCTTAATCTGATTGATGACCATAGTGCCAGTGCTAAACTCAGCTGCCATCCCCTGCGCAGCCCAAAACATGGATTTAAATGGGTTCTGATTAAACCATTTATAGGTTATGGTCACAATAGCCTTTTGTTCATCTATATACTTTAAACGTACACCGCACCACCATGCGGCAGGTAACTTAAAAAAGGTGAATGCGTTGTATTTACGGGTCTCTTTGGACATATCTAATTTAATTTTCTTTAAAAGTATTGAAAATAGTTGACGCATGAAATGTTAAATTTATGTTAATATACAGTACTATGTTTTGCATAATACCTTTTTTTAAACGTATATTTGCATAGTAAGATATTATGTTATCGAAACAATCAATCAAAAAATCATGACAGAAACATTAAGCAAACACGAAAGAAACCTATCTGCATTAATACATGCATCTACCTTTAGCAGGTACTTTATTCCTTTTGGAAATTTTATAATTCCATTGGTTTTATGGACAGCTAACAAGAAAGATTATGAATTTGTGGACTATAATGGTAAGCAAGCGTTAAATTTTCAGATAAGCATGCTCCTCTATTCAGTTGTTTTGGGAGCGATAAGTATTCCCTTCTTTATCGGGTTTCTTCCAGATTTATTTGACGGAGGTTTTTTTAACTGGAATGATTTTAATCATTTTAACAACATAAACTTACATTTTGATAGTGATCATTTTAGGTTCGGTTCCATTTTATGGCCATTAGGGATTACTGGGTTAATACAAGCGGCATTAGTTATCACCAATGTAGTTTATAGCATATTGGCAACTATTAGGACCAATGAGGGTCAAAGGTTTAAATATCCTTTTACTATCAATTTTATCAAATAAAGCAGGAGTTTATTCATCAATCAATCATCATCATCAATCAAATGAATCATCAAAAAACGAACAGTCAAATCAATAGAATCATAAAACTATGAATGTAGAAAACACAAAAGCACAAATGCGCAAAGGGGTTTTGGAATATTGCATTCTTTCCATTCTAAGTGGAAAAGATAAATATGCTTCCGAAATTCTGGGCACTTTAAAAGATGCCAAGATGCTTGTGGTAGAAGGTACTATATACCCACTTTTAACACGTCTTAAAAATGCGGGCCTTCTCAACTATCGTTGGGAAGAGTCTACCTCTGGACCACCAAGAAAATATTACGCCCTTACAGAAACTGGTCATATCTTTCTAAAGGAATTGAACAGTACTTGGGACGAACTTAGAACCGCAGTAAACCTGGTCACCAACACAAAACAAAAGAAGTAATGAACAAGACAGTAAATATAAATCTCGCAAATACGCTTTTTCATATTGATGATAAGGCCTACAACAAATTGCAACGTTATCTAGAATCCGTAAAACGCTCTTTTGCTGGCACAGCCGGGAGTGACGAAATAATAGCGGATATTGAGGCTAGGGTCGCTGAACTATTCCATGAAAAAATGGAAAATGACAGACAGGTCATCACAGAAAAAGAAGTGGATGAAGTCATCAACACCATGGGGCAACCAGAAGATTATATGGTAGATGAGGATATTTTTGAAGATGAGCCAAAAGCAAGGAAAGCCACATCAACCAGTCCTGTAAAAAAGCTGTACAGGGACATGGACCACAAATATATAGGTGGTGTTTGTTCGGGAATGGAACATTACTTGGGGTTTGATGCGCTTTGGATTCGCATTATCTTTTTAGTACTGGGCGTTTTCACTGGTTTTGGATTCATAGCCTATATATTATTATGGATTTTAGTGCCAGAAGCTGCTACAACTTCCCAAAAATTAGACATGTCGGGAAAGCCTATCAACATCAGCAATATAGAGCGCAAGGTTAAAGAAGGGTTTGATGATGTTACAGATAAAGTAAAAAACGTTGACTACGAAGGAATGGGCAACAAGGTAAAGAGTGGTGGTCAATCTTTCTTTAATACCATTGGTGATATTATCCTATTTCTTTTTAAAGTCTTTGGAAAATTTATTGGCATTCTATTGATCATTACAGGAGCGGCCACTTTAATTGGTCTATTTGTTGGCTTGCTTACCGTAGGCACCTTGGATTGGGCACATATACCTGGATTTGACAATATGATTATCAACTCCACAAACGCACCGATTTGGTTGGTATCGTTACTTACATTTTTTGCAGTTGGGATTCCGTTTTTCTTTCTACTATACTTAGGATTAAAAATATTGGTCAGTAATTTAAAATCAATTGGGAGCATAGCAAAGTTTTCTTTATTGGGACTTTGGTTGATTTCCTTGGCAACCTTGATTGTATTTGGTGTTAGAGAAGCAGCATCACATGCATATTCTGGAAGTGTTACAACAGAAAATGAACTTTATATTTCAAATTCCGATACCTTGAATATTGCATTGACATCTTCAGATTTATGGAGCAATAGAGGAAATATTAGAATGAACGATATGGTAATCACATATGATGAAGATGGCAATAAAATGTTACTTTCTGATGATGTTCGGTTTCGCTTTAAAAAATCAAAAGATTCCGTAACACGGATCGAGGTAAGAAAAGAAGCCAATGGATCTTCATACAATGATGCCCGTGATACTGCGGATAAAATAAGCTATGATTATAGCCTAGAAGGAAATACACTTTTTCTAAATGACTTTTTGACCGCCATGGACAAAAGCAGGTTCAATGACCAAGAGGTCAGGGTCAATATTTATCTTCCTGAAGGTACAATCCTCAGTTTTGACCAAACTCCCAATTGTAATTGGAGTACCGATAATGATAAAAACATCAACAGGTGTGATATAGATGATTATATCTGGAAAATGGGGAAAGACGGAGAACTTAAATGCCAAGATTGTCCAGAAACCATGGATAGAGATAGGAATGATGATGAAAAAAACAAAATCATCATCAATGAAGATGGTATAGACATCAATATACAAGATGGTGGAGATTCATTTGAAATGAAAATTGATGAGGATGGTGTGAAAATTAAAACCCAGTGAAAACAATTAATAGTTACAACTCAGTAATACAATTTAACAATCCAGTAATAAAAATTATATAAAGACAATTAAAAACAAGAATTTTAATCAATCAATTATTAATCAGACCCTGAACTAAATTCAGGGTATAAAACAACAATCATGACAACACTAGCAAAAATCGCAATCGCTTTATTAATGGCACTTTTTATGTCCTCCTGTGCCTTTGATATTAATTTTGGACAAGGAAAACACGGAAATGGGGTCGTCGTAGAAGACTCTAGAAATGTTTATGAAGAATTCACAGTGGTATCTGCCTCTGAAGGTTTGGATGTTTATGTGACCCAAGCTGATGAATTCAGTATTGAGGTGGAAGCAGATGAAAACATCATAGACCTTATTGGTACCGATATTAAAAATGGAAAATTACGCATACATGCCATTGAGAATATTGGGAGAGCAACTAAAAAAGTTTATGTTTCCATGCCTAACATCACTGGTCTGGAAAGTTCCAGTGGTGCAGATTTAATTGCCACCAACGTCATAGAAACCGATAAAATAAAGCTGAACTCTAGCAGTGGTGCAGATTTAAAATTAGAAGTTAAGGCAGATGAAGTGTCTGCAGATGCTAGCAGTGGTGCAGATATTAGATTGTCTGGAGAAACAAATGTATTGCGTGTAGATGCCAGTAGTGGTTCAGATATTAAAGCAAGAGACCTTTTGTCAAAAATATGTAATGCCGATGCCAGTAGTGGAGCAGACATTACTGTTAGCGTTTCAGAATCATTGGTAGCAGATGCCAGTAGTGGGGCAGATATTAAATATTC
>CAYNLI010000109.1:0-9385 GCA_964398035.1 uncultured Flavobacteriaceae bacterium
TTTTAAAGGAAAAATCCATCCATGGTGCTTAAAATGACTCCACGGTTCATTGGCCAAATCTACTTTTGGGTCAATAAATGGTTGGTAGGCTTTGCCATTTATGCTTACTTTAGAGTTTACGGCATGGACTTCTACATGCTGCCCTTTTTTTGCGTATTCCTTTTTTAGGTATTGAGCAAACTGCCAAATAAAATCAGGTAATGCCGCTATTCTTCTAGCTTGTTTTTTGGTCAGGTAATCAGTTGTTTTTATAGTTTCAATTTCTCCAGTTTCTTTGTCCTTTACTTTAAAAGTAAGTGTGCCAGACCTGCTTCTTAGCATCATGCGCCAGCTCATTCTGTGGCCTTCTTCTGTCCATAACACATCATCAGGTATAAAATAGTGACGTATGGGTAATGTTAATTGAATCAAAAAGTAAATGCTTGTACTTAACAAAAAGAGAACTCTATAGGAAGGTATTTTAATTTCATCATGAGTATACAGGATTTTCTTTTTAAAGAAAATGTTCCTAATGGTTTTTCCATCAAAAAAGAACACCATAAATGCCAAGGATAAATAAGGGAATATCCCTATTTGAAATATGATGGAATTAAACAAATGAAAAAATACCGCAAAGCAAAAGGCAATTTTTCGAGTGGGTTTCCAAAGTAGGGCAGGGACAATGAGGAAATCAAATAAAATACCAAAAGCTGCAATTATTTTATGTGCCCATGATTGTTGTAGAAGTTCCCCTATAACATAGTAATCGGCCTTGTCACTCATCAGGATTTTAATAAAACTAAAATCCAACCAATCACCATAAAGCTTGGCAAGTGACGCATAGGTATATACAATAATAAGTTGTGCAACAATGGTCCATTTTACCCAATTGGGCATAGCATTGGTCTTTATTGACGGATTGTATTTTGCATCTAAAGAAACTGCCCTGTTTGCAGGGAAGAATACCATGATGAAGGAAATTAAAATAAGTAAGTAATAGTGATTGTTATAAGAGGTTTTTTGCATTAAATAAACCGCTGTCCACAAAAAGGTAAAGGAAATAATGCTAAAACGGTACTTATACCCCAGTGCTATTAAAACTCCCAAAGTGCCCATTAAAAAGAAATAGAAATACATACCGTTTCCTGGCAAGGGTTGTAACCATTCTAACCCAATAAATGAGAAGTTAAACTTTGGTTCTATTAAATTTGTTTTTACCCAACTGGTTAAAATTGCACCATAGCACTCACAGGCAATTAGAATTCCAAAAAAAATGCGAAACAGTATGAGCGGACTGTTATCGATTTTCTTAAAAAGGAATTGGTTCAACATTTTATCTGGATAGTATGGAGAGCGAGGTTTTTTTGTCCTTTTTCAATTGCTGTTGCAGTTTTTCAACAGAATCAAACTTATGTTCGTCCCGTATGCGGTCTATTATATCCACCTGAATTTTTTGACCGTACAAATCTTGGTCAAAATCAAAAAAATGGATTTCTATATTTTCTTGCCTATCAACAGGCAGGTTTCCAGTACCAGCTATGGTAGGGTTGTAGCCAACGTTCATCATACCATAAACTGTAGCATTGTTCAATATGCTTTTAACCACATACACCCCTATTTTGGGAATAAGTTTATAGGTTTCTACAATATGAAGGTTTGCTGTTGGGAAATTAATTTTTCGTCCTAGACCTTTGCCTTTTTGCACAATGCCTGTCAACATATAATTGTACCCTAAATAGGCGTTGGCTGTTTTAATATTGCCACTTAACAGTGCTTTCCTGATTTTGGTTGAGCTTACTGATACGTCATCTATCTCTTGGGCGGGAATTTCTTCCACTTCAAAACCCAATGTATTCCCAAAGGATATAAGGTCATTTATGTTTGCATTTCGGTTTCTGCCAAATCTATGGTCATAGCCAAGAACAATTTTCTTAATCTTTAAATTATTTACCAATATGTCCCTAACAAATTCTGTTGCTGATAAGCGTGAAAATTCTAAAGTAAATGGATGTACAATAAGATAATCCAGGCCTGATTTTTCAAGAATTTGTATTCTTTCATCAATGGTATTCAACAACTTAATATCCGTATCTTTCTGTAAAACCATTCTAGGATGTGGGAAGAAAGTAAGGACAGTAGATTTTAAATTTAAATCTTTGGCATTGTTTATGAGACGTTCCAGTATCTTCCTGTGTCCAATATGTACACCATCAAAAGTGCCAATGGTTATAGCAGTGGAGTGTTTTTTATCGAATTTAGAAATGCTTTGGACTGTTATCACAGAATAGAAAAATAAAAAAGAATTATATTTGATAGAGTTAACACCCCTTTATGGTTACAAAATTACGTCTTGTTTTTACAATTTCCATATTTTTTCTCTGCTTTTACGGGTTGGCTCAAACCAAGTATTGGGAGCAAGCTAGTCCACGGAATGTTGTGATGGGCAAATCCATGCAACGGTTAGATGTAAATAAGACAAAGTTGTTTGCCCTTAAGCCAGAAATATTAAAAAGAGAATTAAAATCTCTTTCTATTAATAAAAGCGCATCTAAGGTGGTTTATTTCCCTGATAATAAAGGGAATTACATTCCTTTTAAAGTTAAAGAAAAATCCATATTATCGCCTAAATTGGCTTTAAAATATCCCGATATAAAATCATATACAGGCTATGGTTTAGAAGACACAAACAAAAGAATTAGGTTTAGTGTTTCGCATAATGGTGTGCAAAGTATGATTGTCCATAGGGATGAAAATCTTGCTATTTTTATGCAAAAAGCTGCAAAAGGCGATGAAAAATATGTGGTCTATACCAGAGATGCCAATCTTTCTTTAAAAGATGGTTTTGTCTGTGATACCAAATCCGAGATTCAGAATAACTTAGAAAGCATTCCTTTTAGTTTGATTGATAATCAGGTTCTTAGAAAATATAGAATAGCAGTTTCTGCAACAGGAGAGTACACGCAATATCATGGTGGAACGGTTGCAGATGCGTTAGCCGCTATAAATGCTACGCTTACAAGGGTTAATGAAGTTTTTGAAACAGATTTGGGGGTTACATTAGAATTGGTTCCCAATAATGATTTGGTGATTTTTACGGATGCGGCCACAGACCCTTATAATGGAAATTTAAATTCAGAAACGCAAAATACATTTACAAGTACAATTGGTGAAGGGAATTATGATGTAGGTCATCTTTTTCATAATGATGATAATAATGGTAATGCAGGTTTTGTAGGTGCTGTTTGTGTGGATAATAAAAAAGGAAGTGCCTTTTCTTCTGCTTTGATTCCTGAAGGGGATTTATATGACCTAGATTTTGTCTCTCATGAAATGGGACACCAATTTGGCGCGAACCATACATGGTCTTTTGAGTCTGAAGGCACATTGGTACAGGCAGAACCTGCAAGTGGAACTACTATTATGGGTTATGCAGGAATAGTGCAAGGGAACAATGTGGCTTTAAATGGAGATGATTATTTTCATTATTACAGTATTCTTCAAATTACGGAATATTTGCAGACTACCAGTTGTGGTGAACAAATTGCTATTACAAACAATCCACCAACGATATCTCCCGTTGGGGATTTTACCATTCCAAAATCAACAGCTTTTGTATTGATAGGAAATGCTACAGATCCAGATTTGGGCAATATACTCACCTATGCTTGGGAGCAAATTGATGATGGAGTGGTCACTACTACCACTTTTGGGCCAACAAATCCAAGTGGAGCTAATTTTAGGTCTCAGAAACCGACTATTGTGCCAGAACGTTATTTTCCAAAATTATCCAGTGTTGTTCAAGGAAATCTTACTCAGATGAATCCAGAAACAGGTTCAGATTGGGAAACGGTATCAGATGTGGAAAGGGAAATGAACTTTTCCTTAACAGTAAGGGATAATGCTGCTGGTGGAGGACAAGTAGTTTCAGATTTAGTAAAAATCAATGTAGTGAATGCTTCGGGGCCTTTTGTGGTCACATCTCAGACAACAAACGAAACCTATGTTGCAGGAACTGTAGAAGAAGTCACTTGGAATGTTGCAAATACGGACAATGCCCCAGTAAATGCTCAAATGGTAGATATTTTTCTTTCTATTGATGGAGGTTTTTCATTTCCCGTACAGGTTGCTGATGATGTGCCCAATGATGGTATACAGTCCATTTTGTTGCCAGGCGTTGCTACAACAACAGCACGTTTAATGATTAAGGCAAGCAATAATATATTTTTTGCCGTGAACACTTCAGATTTTACAATTACAGCTTCAGAGGTAGTTTTGAGTTTTAATGGCTTGGAACATGAAGTATGTCAACCAAATAATTTAATAGTTCCATTTAATTATCAAACTTTTTTAGGATTTAATGAAGAGGTCACTTTTTCAATTCCAGATGCGCCAGTAGGATTGGGAGTTGTATTTTCTCCGGTAACGGCCACGGTCAACACCCCGGTCAACATTACTTTTTCCAATACATTGGGATTGTCAACAGGGAGTTATTCAATTACTGTTATAGCAACATCAATAAGTATTACCAAAGAAGTTGTTCTTCAGCTAAATATTGATAATGCTACTTTTTCTGTGGTTAATTTAACGTCTCCTATAGACAGTATGATAGATGCAAGTCAATCTCAAATACTGGAATGGGACGAAGATGCTAATGCAGCGACCTATGATGTGGAAATCGCTACAGATAATTTATTTACAAATGTTATAGCATCTAGCAATGTTATTTTTAACTCTTACGTTGCATTTAACCTAGCCTCTGAAACCACATATTTTTGGAGAGTAAAACCAAAGAATAATTGTGGAGAGGGAGTTTTTAGTGCACCATTTAGTTTTACTACCATACAGATCAGTTGTACAAATTTAGTTGACAAAGGTGTTCCAATAGAAATTTCTACTGTGGGCACACCTACAATTACTTCTAAAATTACATTTTTGGAAGATTTGCCAATTTCTGATTTGAATGTAAACTTGGACATTGAACATAGTTTTTTGGCAGATTTGGTAGTATCGTTGACTTCCCCATCAGGGACAACGGTTGTTTTAACCTCAAGTTCATGTGGCAATCGCATAAATATCAATGCTACTTTTGATGATGACGCCAGTCCTTTTGTATGTGGCAACAACCTAGTAGTAGACGGTGTAATACAGCCTTCAATAAGTGGAATTGTAAAACCTTTAGGTTCCTTGACTTCTTTTAATGGAGAATCAACTTTTGGAGAGTGGATATTGGAAGTTAGAGATACAGCGCCATCAGACGGAGGTTTTTTAAACTCATTTTCATTGGATATATGTGTGGAAGGTAGTTTTAGGCCCGATGCCGATGAGGACGGTGTTTATGATGATGGAGATGACCTTTGTTTGGGAACTCCCAAAGGAGCCGAGGTAAATGTTGATGGTTGTGCAATTTATAGATTCCCAACAGATAATTTTTCTATCTCCATAAATAGTGAGTCCTGTATTAATAGTGATAACGGTTCCGTACAGATTGTCGCAATGGATCAAACCATTGATTATACGGTAACCATTAATGGAAATATTACAGATAATTTTATGGATGCCTATACAGCAAGTAATTTATCTGCTGGAACGTATACCGTATGTATTACCGGGACAGATGGGGTCATAACATATGAGGCACATTGTTTTGAGGTTATTGTTGTGCAACCAGATGCTCTGAATGTTACTTTTAAGGTTTCTATCGATGGAAAACGAGCTTTACTTGAGCTCAGTGGTTCTTCATTGTATAATGTTGAATTAAATGGTCTTTTAATACAAACTGAAGAAAAAGAGATTCAATTAGATTTAAAGAGCGGAATAAACAATATAAAGGTATTTACCAATTTACCTTGTCAAGGAAGTTTTGAAGAACAACTTGTTGTTTTTAATGAGCCTATGGTTTACCCAAATCCTTTTGTTGATAGGTTAACAATATTTATGGGGCCAACCAGTGGAACTATTGATATAGAGATATATACGCTTAGCGGTCAATATATAAAGACAAGAAAGTATGTCGCCATTAATGGCGAAATAGAAGTTGAATTTGATGGGCTTCCTTCTGGAATGTATTTTGTGAACATCAATTCAAAAAATATGGAAAAAGTATTTAAAGTAATAAAAAGATGAGGCATCATGTAGTTTTCATATGTTGTTTGTTGGTCATCATGGGATGTAAGAAGAAAGATGAGCCCAAACCTCCAGAAGCCAGTGTTTTGATTTTTCCAAATCAAGATTCTGAATGTACAACTGGGGAAAGCTTAAATGAAACTACAAGTAGCGTGGAATTTAGGTGGATGTCTTCAGTAAATACAGAAATCTATGAGTTAAAAGTCAGTAATATTACTACTGGTATTGCCCAAACTATAAGTACAGCATCACTTTCAGCCAAATTGCCATTGGAAAAAGGAGCGCCCTATTCTTGGTTTGTGGTGTCAAAAAACGCAAAGGCCAATGAAACGGCATTCAGTGAAACACGGCAATTTTACAATGCAGGCTCCCAAACTACTTACGCCCCTTTTCCTGCACAGATAATTTTTCCAAAATCTGGAGCTTCTGTTTTAAAAGACATAAATAATGAAATAGAATTAAGTTGGTCAGGAGCGGATATAGAAGATGATATAGAGGTGTTCAAAGTATATTTTGGAACAGAACCAACAACAAATATATTAATTGCTACATTGCCGTCAGATGGCTTTAATCGTAAAGTAAGTGTTCTTTCAGGAAATATATATTATTGGAGAATTGTAACGAGAGATGCTGAAAGCAATACTTCGGATTCAGGTATTTTCCAGTTTAAAGTGCTTTAATCTATGAGCCATTAAAATGGTTCATCGTATTTTTTAAGCCAGATAACACAAAAGAACGAATGAGGTCAGTGGCTTTTTCCAATCGCTCTTTGAGAGCAGTTTCTTCATCTTCATTCCATTTCCCCAAAACATAATCTACTTGTCTTCCTGTAGAAAAATCTGAGCCTACACCAAACCTGAACCTGTTATAAGTAGTTGTTTGTAATGATGTTTGAATGTCCTTTAAACCATTGTGTCCACCATCACTTCCTTTTGCTTTAAGCCTAATAGTACCAAAAGAGAGATTAATGTCATCAGTTATTATTAGTAAGTTTTCTAATGGAATTTTTTCTTTTTCCATCCAGTATTTAACAGCTTTTCCACTTCTGTTCATATATGTAGAAGGTTTTAGTAGCAGTACATTCTTCCCTTTTACTTTTATAGTGGAGGTGCCTCCTAACTTATTGGGTTCAAAATGGGTGCTCTCTTCTTTTACAAGAAAATCCAATATTTTGAACCCGACATTGTGCCTTGTCTCCTCATATTCGGCCCCTATATTTCCCAAGCCAACAACTAGAAATTTTTTCATACTGTTCTTTTCATATAAAATTAAAGAGGTATTAAAAATCGATTTTAAAAACTGCCACATATATAAAAATGCAAAAGCATCCCAATATCCCGATAAATATCGAGATGGGATGCTTTATAGGTATTAGTTTTTTTATAAAACTATTCTTTGCTTTCAGTTGCACCTTCTGTACCCTCTTCTCCTTCTGCACCTTCTTCTCCTTCTACACCTTCTTCTTCCTCTTCTTCTTCAACTGCTGTACGAGCTGTTTTAACTTGAGCTACAACTGTTGTGTCTGGGTGTAAGACAGTAAAATCATCACTTAATAAAGATTCTACTGAAATGTTTTCCCCAATTCTTAATTTAGAAATATCTACATCAAAGAAATCTGGAAGATTGTCTGGTAAAGCTTTGATAGAAAGTTTTCTTTTTCTGAACAATAATCTACCACCATTCATTACTCCTGGAGAACTTCCTTGTAACCTTACAGGAATGTCCATGGTAACTTCTTTATCACTGAACAGTTCATAGAAATCTACATGTAAGATTTTATCGGTAACAGGATGAAATTGTATATCCTGCATTACAGCTTTAAAATTGTCTCCTCCTTCCAAATCAATCACAACTGTGTGTGCGTTTGGAGTGTAAACCAATTTTTTGAACGCTAGTTCATTCGCTGAAAAGTGCAATGGTTTATCTCCTCCGTATAATACGCAAGGAACCTTTTCAGCATTACGTAGGGCTTTTGTTGCTTTCTTGCCCACGCTTTCTCTTTGTGATCCTTTAATTGTAATTGACTTCATTATATATATTAAAAATTAATAATTCCACTTTTTAATCTTCTACGAGCATTTTTAATGCCTGTGCATGGTTGGAGACTACATTAAAAATTTTGATGCAATTGATGTGTTGTGATGAACTTTATACATAACGTCTGCAAAAAGTTCCGCACAACTTAGCACTTTAACTTTATTGCTTTCCTTTTTTATAGGGATAGAGTCTGTAACAATAAGCTCCAATAATTGTGATTTTTCTATTTTTTCATATGCATTTCCTGATAAAAGACCATGTGTTGTAATTGCTCGTACACTTTTTGCTCCTCTTTTCATCATCAAATCTGCAGCTTTGGTCAATGTGCCAGCCGTATCCACCATATCATCTACCAGTACAACATTCTTGCCCTGTACATCACCAATAAGTTCCATATGTGAGATTATATTGGCTTTTGAGCGTTGCTTATAACATATTACTACATCACTGTCCAAAGCTTTAGAATAGGCATAAGCTCTTTTAGAACCGCCCATGTCAGGAGAGGCAATAGTTAAATTTTCTAAGTTTAAATTCTTTAAATAAGGCAAGAACATGGTAGAAGCAAACAAATGATCTACAGGTTTTTCAAAAAACCCCTGTATTTGATCTGCGTGCAAATCCATGGTTATAATACGGGTAGCTCCTGCAACTTCCAACATTTTAGCAACTAATTTAGCGGCAATAGGCACTCTGGGCTTGTCTTTTCTATCCTGTCTGGCCCATCCAAAATAAGGCATTACAGCAGTTATGTGTCTTGCTGAAGCTCTTTTTGCAGCATCTAGCATTAACAACATCTCCATTAAGTTTTCTGATCCAGGATTGGTAGATCCAATAATGAATATACGTGCTCCACGGATAGATTCTTCAAAAGAAGGTTGAAACTCCCCGTCACTGTATCTGGAAAAGAGAACGTTGCCTAAACCTATTCCATAGGCCTTGGATATCTTCTCTGCTAATACAGTACTTTGTGTACAGCCAAAAATTTTAGGTTCAGGAACCGTATAGGACATGGTAATGTGTTGTTAACTAATTAATTGGATTCCTTTTAATAAAGGAAGGTGCAAATTTAGGAATTTATTTGTGTTGCTAAAGGATAAATGTTGATATTTTTCTTTAAAAGAAGAAAATATTCTTTAATTTTGCATCTCCTTATATTGGATAATGCTCGAGTGGCGGAATTGGTAGACGCGCTGGATTCAAAATCCAGTTCTTATGGAGTGCGGGTTCGATTCCCGCCTCGAGTACT
>CAYNLI010000110.1:0-9288 GCA_964398035.1 uncultured Flavobacteriaceae bacterium
TTAAAACAAGGGATATAGACATAACTCATTTTTTGTCATGTACTTAGAAAAATGACTCAAAAATCCATCATGGAATTTGTGGCTGAGTATAGAATTAGAAAAGCAGTGGAATTACTTAATCTTAATACTGCTTCTTCAATATCTGAAGTAATGTATAAATGTGGGTATAATGATGCTTCTTATTTTACAAAGCAATTCAAAAAACATCAAGGTACAAGCCCATCTAAATACTTAGAGTCAATTAAATTATTACTGGTCTAAAACACCTTTTTTCAAGATTTGTCCAAACTTGTACATATCCTCATAAGAGCAATAAAAGGGTGCTGGTGCCAATCGGATTACATTGGGTTCTCTCCAATCTGTTATCACTCCATTTTTCATTAAATAATTAAATAGAGATTTCCCCTCTCCGTGCAACAATACCGAAAGTTGACAACCACGGTCTTCTGGGGTGATAATTTCAAAAGAACTATCTGTTTCTTTATCAATCTCATGTAGTATATACTCTAAATAGGCAACAATTTTATTTCGCTTTTCAATTAAAGCTGTCATCCCCACTTCTTCAAATAATATCAATGATGCCAAATAAGGTGCTAAAGAAAGTACGGACGGGTTGCTTACTTGCCACGAGTCAGCACTACCTGTAGATTCAAATTCTGGTTTCATTAAAAAACGGGTTTCTTTTTTTGTTCCCCACCAACCTTCAAACCTCGGAATATTATTATCATCCAAATGTTGTTCATGCACAAATATTCCTGATGCATTCCCTGGGCCACTGTTCATATATTTATAACTGCACCAAGAAGCAAAATCCACATCCCAATCATGTAGATTTAATTCTATATTTCCTGCGGCATGTGCCAAATCCCAACCAACAAAAGCGCCTGCTGATTTCCCTGCTCTGGTTATGGCTTGCATATCAAAAACCTGTCCGTTATAGTAATTAACACCTCCTATCAACACTAAGGCCAGCTCCTCACCTACTTCTTCTATTTTGGCTAAAACATCTTCTGTTCTCCAAGAATATTCCCCTTCTCTTTTTTTGACCTCAACAATTGCATCATTTGGGTCTAGACCATGAAATTTCACCTGACTTTGCAGCATATATTGGTCTGACGGAAATGCCTTTTCTTCACAAATAATCTTAAATCGTTTTGCTGTGGGACGATAAAAAGAAACCATCAAAAAATGAAGGTTGGCCGTCAATGCATTCATTACCGATACCTCTTTCACTTTTGCCCCTACTACTTTAGACAATGGCCCTGCTAATCTTTCATGATAATCCCACCAAGGCTTTTTAGAATAAAAATGCCCTTCAACTGCCAACTCCTTCCAATCGGTCATTACCTCATCAATATAGCTTTGAGTCCGTTTGGGTTGCAGACCTAAAGAATTGCCTGTAAAATATATTGCATCTTTCCCATTTACCTTAGGAAAATGAAACTCACCCCTGTACTTCCGTAGTTTATCTTCAGCATCTAACTTTTGGGCATATTCTAAAGTGTTTTGGAACTGCATTCTATGGTTTTACTTCAAAAATACAATATAGGAAAGACTATTTCAATCTCATTTCAATGATATGTTTTTCAAAACCTACTTTTTCATAAGCTTTAATAGCAGGAATGTTATCATTATATACTGTTAACCTTATTTCTTTTAATCCTTTGGACAGAGACCATTCTTTTAAGACATCAACAACTCTTGCATTAAGCCCTTTACCTCTATAATCTGGATGCGTGTACATGAATCCCAGATAGGCATATTTTTCATGATTTAGATAAAGTCTGGCAGATTTTATCAAGGCATAACCACAGCTTACAATTTGGCCGTCATATTCCATCACTATCACCTCAACATCATCAGCTATAATCATTGTCTTTATATCATAATACGTAACTGGTGTTTTTTTTATGGTGATATCAAAAGGTCTTTCTGCTTCAATGACACCCTGTTCGTACTCCAATAATATTTTTAAATCATCTAAAGTAGCCTGTCTAACTATTGCCCTATTCATATTATAACTGATTTTGCTTTTTCAAGGTAGTTTATAAATCTATATTTTTACAAAAAATAACACATGCATTTTATCTCTTCGTTACTTGAAAGTTATATCACTGAAAATTCTGAGAACGAACCCAAACTATTAGAAGAATTAGCTCGAGAAACTCACTTAAAAGTTATACAACCTAGAATGATCACAGGTCATTTTCAAGGACGTGTATTGAGTATGTTTTCAAAAATCATTAATCCACTGCATATTTTAGAAATAGGTACCTATACTGGTTATTCTGCATTGTGCTTAGCGGAAGGGTTACAAAAAAGTGGAACACTACATACTATTGATATTAATGAAGAGCTACACAGCATGCAAAGACGTTATTTTGACAAAAGTGATTATGGAAACCAAATAATACAACACACTGGTGATGCCTTGGATATCATTCCAAATTTAGATGTAGTTTTTGATTTGATTTTTATTGATGCCGAAAAAACCAGTTACAATGATTATTTGGAATCTATATTACCAAAAACTAAACCTGGAAGTGTCATATTATCTGATAATGTATTGTGGTCAGGAAAAGTAGTGGAACCCCTGAATCCAAAAGATAAGGCTACAAAAATTTTAATGGAATTCAATAAAAAACTAAAAGAAGACCCCAGATTGGAAACCGTTCTATTACCTATTAGGGACGGGTTAACGTTAAGTAGGGTAAGATAAATTTCTTATACAAAACATAAAACATAAAAGCAGCACCAATTCCCACCAGCGCTCCCACAAATAAATCTATAGGGTAATGCACTCCTACATAAATTCTACTGTATGCAAATAAAAGCGGCCATAGGTAAAATATCCAAACCCATTTTATTTTTCTTCTAAGAAATAACACAATTATTGTGGTTATAGAAACAGAACTGGACGAATGGCCTGAAAAAAAACTATAACTGGAAGGGCGTTTTAAAATTCTAATAAATGTATTTATTTCCTCATTATTATTAGGCCTTAATCTTTCTACCAACTCTTTTACAACATTACTGGAAAATATTATAAAAAATACCAAGGCAGCTACAGTCAAGGTTATAAAAAACACTTGCTTTTTAGGGAATTTTAAACTTATGAGAACAAAAAAGAGAATAAAAAGAGGAAGCCAAGTAAAAATATTGGTGGCTACAATCCAAAAAGAATCAAATTTTTCAATGCCAAGACCATTAAAATAGATAAAAATATCTTGATCCCATTGCAGTATTTTTTCTAGCATTGAGTCTTACTTTCGTTTAATAACTCCAGTAACATCTTTCATACTTTTCTTTACCTCACCTACCTCTTTAGTGAGTCCAGAAGTCACATTTTCTTTCACCTCATCAATATCTTTTTTAATATCAGTTATGAAGTCTGTATCAATACCCTGTTTATCAGCGGTTTTTTGTATCTCTCGCTTAATATCTTCAGTGGCATCCTTTAGTTGGCGCATACCTTTACCCAAACCTTTGGCAATGCCCGGAATTTTATCGGCACCAAAAACCATAACTACAATGAACATGATGAAGAAAATTTCTGCTCCGCTGATAAATAAGAAAATCGTAGAATACATGATACAAATATAATGAAGAAGTTGGGTTCTATATAAAAAAAGCCCCACAATCCTGAATCACTTTCAGATGTAGGGCCTTTAATTCCTAATAAAGAAGTTATTATCCTTTAATCTTTTCTTTAAAATTATCGAAGTCTGACTTCTCTTCTTTTATTGGCCATGAGTTATTAGTAGTATCAATATCAGCTGTTTCCAATTTAGGATCAACTACTATTCCTACCAATTCTTTTTGAGATGATATAACTCTTTTTACCTCATCATCATTCTTTCTCCATATCTCTACAGGATAGGTGACGTTTTCAGTAGTACCGTCTGCATAAGTATATTCAACAATTAATGGCATTGGTATTCCTCCCGGCTTATTGAAGGTAACCTCATAGAAATATTTTGGTTCTTCAACAGCTGCTCTTTCTTCAGCCGTCATATTGTCCATCATATATTCTTTTAAGGTAGGTGATGTTTCAGAAGGCAGTTTTCCTTTCAATTCTGGATTAGAATCTTCACTATCTTCTTCAGCCAAATATACTACTGAAGGCAAATCTGCTTCTGTCATATCTCTAGCTTCCATATATCCCTTCATTGCTTTTGTAGGCGTATTGGACACATGATATTTTTTAACTCCTTTAATTCCTATATCCACATAATCCGTAGTATAGAACCAACCTCTCCAAAACCAATCTAAATCTACTGCAGAAGCATCTTCCATAGTTCTAAAGAAATCCTCAGGTGTAGGGTGCTTAAACATCCAACGCTTGGAATAGGTTTTAAAAGCATGATCGAACAACTCTCTGCCCATTACTGTTTCTCTAAGAATATTTAGAGCCGTAGCTGGTTTTCCATACGCATTTGGTCCCAATTGGTATACATTTTCTGGATTGGACATGATAGGTGAAATAGAACTTTGGTCACCTCCCATATAAGGAACTATTTTAGATGGGTCGCCACGCCTAGATGGGTATTTATCATTTGGTGCTATTACACTAGGGTTTGCCTCTCCAAACTCTTGCTCTGCCATATACTGCATAAAAGTATCAAGACCTTCATCCATCCATCCCCACTGGCGCTCATCAGAATTCACGATCATTGGAAAAAAGTTATGACCCACTTCATGAATAATCACACTCATCATTCCGTATTTAGTACGATCAGAATAAGTACCATCCTCATTAGGGCGACCATAGTTCCAACAAATCATGGGGTATTCCATCCCTTGATTTTTAGCATGTACGGATATTGCCTTATGATATGGATAATCAAAAGAATGTGATGAATATGATATTAAAGTAGCAGCTACAGCCTTAGTAGAAAGTTCTTCCCATAATGGATTGCCTTCTTTTGGATATAAGGAAACTGCCATAACATCTTTATTACCAATTTTTACGGCTTGCATATCCCATATAAACTTACGTGAAGAGGCAAAACCAAAATCGCGCACATTGGTCGCTTTTAACTTCCATGTTTTTTTCTTTTCAGAAAAGCCTTTTTCAGCAGCTTCTGCCTCCGCTTGGGTTACGATTATAACTGGTTTATCATATGATTTTTTAGCCTGAGCGTAACGCTTCATCATATCTTTGGAGAACACTTCCTTTCTGTTTTGAAGCACTCCAGTACCATCCAAAATATGATCTGCAGGCACTGTAATATTCACTTCATAATCTCCAAAAGTAAGTGCAAACTCTCCGCTTCCCCAAAATTGATGGTTTTGCCATCCTTCTACATCACTGTACACGGCCATTCTTGGAAAAAATTGAGCAATTACATATGCTCTATTGCCATCTTTTGGAAAATACTCGAATCCAGACCTTGCTCTATTTACAGTATGGTCTGGTATATTGTACCACCATTTAATTGAAAATGATATTTGTTCTTTGCTTTTTAATGCCTTCGGAATATTAATACGCATCATGGTCTGGTTAATGGTATAGGGCAATGCCTTTCCATTGGCATCCTTTACAAACTCTATATTAAAACCACCATCAAAAGGGCTTTCTAAATATTGGCCGGCAAAAGTACCCACACGGTATGCCATGGGAACACCTCCACCATTTCTTAAGGGCGACTTGGAATCTTTTGCCCTAACATTCTGATCTAATTGCAACCAAAGGAATTCTAAATCATCTGGGGAGTTGTTGATATATGTAATAGTTTCTTCCCCATATATCTTTTCATTTTTATCATCCAGCTCAATGTCCATTTTATAATTGGCCTGCTGTTGGTAATAATCTGGACCAGGAGCACCAGATGCAGAACGGTAAGTGTTTGGCGTAGCAAACTCCTCATATAATTGTTTAAACTTATTTTGATTGATGTGTCCGGGTTCCCTTACTTTTTGCTCCTCGTTCTGTGCACTTAGTGTTATAGCAAACAGAAACAACATTGCGGAAAAACAATACTTAATTTTATTCATTTTTAATTGATTTTTTAGATGCGGAAAAATAAAGTTTTTTAAACTAATTGTAAATATATGTTACAATTTTAACATTCCTTTATTGTTTTCCCTAATTAAAACAAAACTTTTCTTCTTTCCGTTTATTTTAAAATGAATAACATTCTGTTGTTCATCAAATAAATCAAATAAAATTTCATTTTGGACTTCTATGGATTCTACGGTTGGGAAATCTATATTGGGAACCTCTAAATAACATACAATGATATCATCATCATACTTCATTCCCAGAAAATTGACGGTCTTGTTTTCGCCATTAATCTTTATGGTGAATTTAGATTTTATGTATTTTTTTATATAATCCATCGCAATACCAGACTCATTTTCTGTCGCAAGGTTTCCTTTTACGCCATAACGTTCATCCAATATCTTTTCAAAATCATCAATAAAAATTCTTGAGGTAATTTGTAGCGCGTCTTCCTTTTCTGAATACTCTATGTTGGTAACACTTAGATAATACTTATGTACTATTGTAAAAGCAAAAAGAGGCAATAATAGCAGTAAAAATCCCTTTTGTAACGTTTTCTTCATATTTAAAATCTATATCTGAACAAAAATAAGCAATCTGCGTGCCATTTTTTTACTGTTTGCTTCTGCTTTCCACCTAAAAAGCTAATCCAACTCATTATTCTCCCTATAGATCAAACTTTTCTTTCTAAGAAACTCCCATATTTTAAACTGGTCATTGGTATTTACAATAGCATTAAAATTAGAATCCACTTCACAGAAATACATAAAATCATCTATCCTAAGCTTTGGTATTTTTAAATCGGTTATATAAAGAGAATCAGCATAAAAAGCAGTAACTCTCTGTGTACGGACATATTTTCTATCTACTGCCACCCTTTTCTTTAACATTTTAGTGCGTCCTGTAATTTCATTAATAATTGGATTAAAAGGCAAACTAAATAACATTCCTATATTAAATTTTGGCATGGCTGCTTCCTTCAATAATCTCTCGCTCTGTGTTAATGGTTTTACATATGCATTGGGCAGCCCCAATGTACTGGCCGTGACCACTTGTTCCGTTTGTAAGTTCCCCATATCCTTGGTCAGGTCCCCAGAAAGATTAAAAGGTCTTACCACAACCTCATCCAACTGGTTCATAAACTCCTCCAAGTGCACATAAATGATCTTACTGTTCATCATATCTTGAGAAAGCACTAGCAGTTTTTTCTTATACTGCACAGCAGAAAAAATCAGTGTATCATTACGTCTTACGGCTATTTTGAAGTACCCTTCTACATCTGTTATAGTAGCCCTTCCAGTTGTAATATTCATTACATGAACATCGGCAACATCTTTGTCCTTACTTAGTACTTTACCCTCTAACTCATGTGAAAAGAAATTCTGTGCGCCCATGGACACACTTATCAAAAAAAAATAAGTGAAAAGAAACCTACTTTTCAGCATCTAATTGTATTAAATAATCTTTACTGCTATTCACCAAAAAATCTATCAATTCAAATTCATTTTGTTTTTTCAATAAGGATTGCTCTGGCATTTTTGTATCACAATAATAGAGAAAGCTCTCTATTTCATCCTGGGGCAGTTTTAAATCGGATACAAAAAAAGTATCGTCATATACCTGTCTTAGGACTTCACTCATTTTTAATTCTACTTTATCCTCTTTATTCTTCTTTTTGGACTTTAACAATGCCTTAAAAATATTCACAAAGTTAATACCATCCTGCATGCCTCTTTGGGTTTGTGACTGAGCTATATTCACAACTTCAGTGGTACGGTCAGTTTCATAATCATACTCCTTAAATTCTTCATTCTGCAGCTCTAAAAATTTTTCTTGATTTTCAGGAGTTACCACAACCTCATCCAATTCCGTCACTTTTTCATTGACTTCCACAACTAGTCGGTTATTTTTTAATATTTCTTGGGTTATCTCAATCCGTTCCAATTGATAATTTACCGCCATAAAAACCAACTCATCACCTTCCTTGACCCTTATTATGAACTCTCCATTTTCATTGGTAATGGTGGCACTGTCCGAAGTAGTGTTAATGACATTTTCATTGATTACATTACTGTACCTATAAAGTACCTTTCCTCTCAAAAGCGTTCGCCCATCATCTTGTGAACGGGCTAACAAAAAAGAAAATAATCCTATTAAAACCAATACTTTATTTTTCATACACTGCCTCTTTTGGGATAAAGTAAACACAAGTTAGCATTATAATAAAATTGGTGCAATTAAACTTTTGTTAATGTGCAATTTAAATGTAAATAATGTAGAAAAACGGGTATTGTTTCAGTTCACCGATATGAACGTGTATTTTAAACTATAAAATTAGATAAATAAGGATATAATTCTACTTTTGTTTTTACCACAATTTTTATAAAAACTGGTATTATGAAACTGAAATCACTTTCTTTTTTCTTGCTGTTCATTTGTTATGCTTCTATCAATGCTCAAATAAAGATTGGGGACAATCCACAGAATATAAATGAAGCTTCAGTTTTAGAATTGGAAAGCACCTCTAGAGCCTTGGTCATAACAAGAATTACTACTGCACAAATGAATAATATTATACCGCTGCAGGGAGCTATGATATACAATATAGATACTCAATGTGTACATTATTATGATGGCATACAATGGGTAAATCTATGTGGCGGGGATGAATTGAACACCACCAATGTTAGTCTAACATTGGAAAATGGCAATTTGGTCTTAACTGATAGTGATAATAATATCGTAAGTGTTCCTCTAGAAGAAATAAACGCTCAAACTTTCACTGCCAATGCCGTTGAAAACAATATTGAAACTATAACCATTACCCAAACAGGAAACAACTTTAATTTTGAGGTAAATCAAATTACAGGAAACAATATTGTAGATGGTACAATTAATGGGTTCTTGGACATACAACCTGGCTCCATTACAAGTTTACAATTACAGAATAATGCAGTGGGCCTGGATGAGATACAGGATAATGCAGTGGGATCGTTAGAAATCATAAACGAATCAATTATGCCCATAGATATTGGTCTTGGGGGCAGCAACCAAGTCTTGCAAACCAATGATACGGGAACAGCCGTGGAATGGGAAACATTGGATTTCAGTAATATTCTTGGGCAAGATTTAATTGCCGTAGATGGGTCCATTACTGTAAACAGTGGTGGTATTGGTGCCACTTTGATCAATACAGACATTTCTGTGGCCCCTGACGGAATCACCAATGATAAAATAGCCGACAATGCAATAAACACTGAAAATATTCTTGATGGGCAGGTGCA
>CAYNLI010000111.1:0-5676 GCA_964398035.1 uncultured Flavobacteriaceae bacterium
TTATATGAAATTAACTTTCTTTAAAGCTCTCTATAATAAACAATATTGGCTAATTTTAAAACATATAGGAGTTTATGCACAGACTCCCGTTATAAACAATTTACAAAACCGATAAAAACCAATAATGAAAAGAGTTCTATAAAAAAACGAACAGATGAGATTCAGTTTTAAATTTTTACCAATCAAAGATTTGTTTTATTCCATTTTCCCCACAATAGGAACGTACGGTGGCTATATAGAAGGAGTAGCCCCTAAGTTTTTTCCAAATATTTGGATTGCCATTGGTATCGGTCTTTTAGTGTCGATAATTTTAGCAGTGGTTTTTTATTTTGAAAATGTAAAAGCGCATAAAAAATCTTTAGCTGAAATTCTTGCCACTGGCTATTTTATGAATTTTACTGGAAGGTTGGGAAAGTTGCTTAAAACCAAAGTCCCAATTCATTTTTCTTTTCCTGACGATAGTATCAAAACATTTACTTCAGACCAAATAACTGTAGAGATTGGGATGCTCAGAAGCCTATCATCATTAAATAAATATTGCGAAATAGTAGAAGCAAATTCTGATATTGTGTATGTACGTGAAGCTACATATAGTGAACCGTTTTGGCTACGGGCAATAATTAAAAACAACAAACTGATCATTTATGAATACCCCAGAACACTTTTCTCTATCTCTAGATATTTAAGAGCTGATTTTTTAGACCAAAAAAGTGCCGAAAAAAATTCCAAAAAAATCTATTCCTTTTTCCACAAGAAAATTGAACAACTTAGGATTGAGTATTCAAATGAAATTTCAAATAACAAATTGAATTTTAAAACAGTCTAAGCTACTTCTGTCCAACCAAATCATAAGAAATCCAGATCCAAAAAATTAAAAAGCATAGCAAAACGTTATATTCAAATTCCTATATTTACCTCTTTATAAATTCCATTGAACCATGCAACTCTTTTACAACCCCAACATAGATAATAGTGCTTCACATTTTGTTTTCCCAACAGAGGAAAGCAAACATATTGTAAAAGTATTGCGTAAGGTAGAGGGTGATATTCTTCATATTACCAACGGTAAAGGCTATTTATACAAAGCTGAAATTTTGGTTGCCGACCAAAAAAAATGCAAAGTGGCCATTGTAGCTACAGAAAAAGAACACCCAAAAATGTTTTGGTTGCATATGGTGGTTGCTCCCACCAAAATGAATGATCGCTATGAGTGGTTTTTAGAAAAAGCCACTGAAATAGGAGCGAATGAGATTACGCCCATTATTTGTGAACGTTCAGAAAGAAAAATCATTAAGAAAGAACGCATGGAAAAGGTGATACAAGCGGCCATGAAACAATCACAACGCACTTATCTGCCCAAACTAAACGATGCCATTTCTTATGCAGATTTTATGGACCAAGAGCAAAAAGGGCTGCTTTTTATTGCACATTGTGAAGATGAAGAAAAATTGGAACTTAAAAGGCGTATAGCCGCAGATAAAGACATCACCATTCTTATTGGTCCAGAAGGTGATTTTTCATCTTCAGAGATAAATACCGCCTATGAAAAGGGCTATCTACCTGTTTCCTTGGGACAATACCGTTTGCGTACAGAAACTGCAGCAATTGTAGCCTGTACTATGGTAGTTATGATTAATAATGGTTGATATTGACCAGTTCCCACTTTAATTATTAAATTTGAGTTTCTACCAGTTCTTAATTTATGAAAAAGTGTGCCCTTTTAACTTTCTTGTTTTATTTCTCAGCATTTGCTATGCTCAACGCACAGGATATAGCCATTTTAAAATACAATGGCGGAGGTGATTGGTATGCCAACCCAACAGCCTTGCCCAACCTTATACAGTTCTGCAACCAGAATATAGGCACACAACTTAATTCCAAACCCCAAACAGTAGAGGTGGGCAGTACCAGCATTTTTCAATACCCCTTTTTACATATGACCGGACACGGCAATGTGTTCTTTTCACAAGAAGATGCAGATAACCTAAGAACTTATTTACTGTCAGGTGGCTTTCTACATATAGATGATAATTACGGCATGGAACCATATCTTAAAAAAGAGCTCATTAAGGTTTTTCCTGATAAAGAATTGGAAGAACTAGGTAGCGACCATCCCATTTTTTCTCAGAAGTACACATTCCCAGAGGGGTTACCAAAAATCCATGAGCATGATGGCAAACGTCCACAAGCTTTCGGGATGTTTCATGAAGGCAGGCTAATACTCCTGTTCACCTTTGAGTCTGATCTTAGTGACGGCTGGGAAGACCCCGCAGTACATAACGATCCAGAAGAAGTGAGAATAAAAGCCCTGCAAATGGGAGCCAATATTGTTCAATACGTATTTAAAAATTAGAAAATGAAATCCAAAACAATTGCAGAAGGAATTGTAAAAGCAGTAGGAATCTTACTTGGAATAGCCCTATTACTTTACTTTTTTTATAAAATACAAACAGTACTGGTCTACATAGCTATTGCAGCAGTAGTTTCATTGATCGGCAGACCCATTGTCTTGTTTTTAAGACGAAAGTTGAAGTTTGCAAATACATTGGCCGTGATAGTCACCATGTTATTTTTGGTAGGAATCCTAGTTGGGTTAATCTCCCTTTTTATTCCTCTTTTGGTGCAACAAGGTCAAAATTTATCCCTTTTGGATATTGATAAACTACAAGGAAATGTAGAGAATTTATACAGGGAAGCAATTGATTATTTTGGAATCACCGCAATAGATATTGAACAAAGTTTAAAAGATTCCAAGGTTTTTGCGAACTTGGATTTTGGGTTTATCCCCAATTTTCTAAACTCATTTATTGGTGTTTTGGGAAGTCTTAGCATCGGACTTTTTTCAGTTCTTTTTATTATGTTTTTCTTTTTAAAGGATAGCAAATTGTTTGAGGAAGGCCTGCTTATTTTTATACCGGACAACAAAGAAAGTCAGTTAAAAAAATCAATGGAGACCATAAAAGATTTACTCTCCAGATACTTCGTTGGGCTCGTATTTCAGATACTTATTTTGTTTGTTATTTACACTATCGTTCTGCTTATTTTTGGAATAGAAGATGCAGTAGTCATTGCCTTTCTTTGCGCCCTCTTAAATTTGATTCCATACATAGGCCCAATAATTGGCGGAATTTTGATGTTAATACTTTCTATGACCAGCAATTTGGGTGCCGATTTTAGTACGGTGATCTTACCCAAAACCAGTTATGTAATGATTGGTTTTATAATTGGCCAATTGGTGGATAATTTCTTTTCTCAACCATTCATTTTTTCAAATAGTGTAAAGTCACATCCGTTAGAAATATTCTTGGTCATCGTTATTGGCGGATTGCTCTTTGGTGTTACAGGAATGATTATAGCAGTACCCGGTTATACGGCAATAAAGGTTATTTTAAAGGGGTTTTTAACCGAAAACAAGATTGTAAAATCTTTGACTAAAAATTTATAGTATTACTTTGAATAAAATATTATTAAATACTGGTATACAGATATATATAAAAAATAATTTGAATACTGACATCATGTCAGTATTGCTCAAAAAGAGTGATTTCGAAGGAGTTTCACCAAAAGAGCTTGCACAACAGATAGAATCCAAACAGAAATGCAAAAATAAACTCCCTACTTGGTACTCTACCCCTCAAATCTACTACCCAAAAAAACTAAACATTGAGCAAACCTCATCTGAAATAACAGCTCAATATAAATCTAGATTAGTTGCTGGAAAATCACTTTTGGACATCACTGGAGGCTTTGGTGTGGATAGTTATTTTTTTGCTCAAAAAACAGGTTTGGTTTATCATTGCGAAATTGATAAAAACCTATCTAAAATAGCTGCTTATAATTTCAAAATATTAGACATAAAAAACATTACCGTCATCGCCCAAAATGGGATTGATTTTCTGATTGATTCCCCTCTAAAATTTGATTGGATTTTCATTGATCCATCTCGCCGAAATGAAGCCAAGGGAAAAGTCTTTTTTTTAGCCGATTGCCTCCCAAATGTTCCTGAACATTTAGAGCTACTTTTCTCAAAAACTAAGAATGTTTTTATCAAGACTTCTCCCCTGTTGGATTTTTCAATCGGCATTAAAGAATTACAATTTGTAAAAGAAATTCATGTGGTTGCCACAAACAATGAAGTAAAAGAATTGCTTTGGGTTTTGGACAAGAATTGTTCAGGAGAAATTTACATCAAGACCATCAATCTAAAAAAAACTGAAGACGAACTTTTTAATTTTATATTGAGCAAAGAGAAGGAAGCAGTTTCAGATTACGGCCAGCCTTCAAAATATTTGTACGAACCCAATGCTGCCATTTTAAAATCAGGGGCCTTTAAAACTATCGGTAATCAATTTCAACTAAAAAAGTTACATGAACATACCCATTTGTACACTTCGGATAAATTGGTCAATTTTCCAGGAAGGAGTTTTAAGATAAACCAAGTGGTTCCATTTCAAAAGAAAGCAATTCAAAAATTGGGGATTGCCAAAGCAAATATAACAACCCGCAACTTTCCCGAACCCGTGGCCGCTATCCGTAAACGTTTTAAAATAAAAGACGGCGGGGAAAATTATCTGTTTTTCACCAAAGATGGCCAAGGAGGAAAAATTGTTGTTCTCTGTTCTAAAATAAACTAGGCTATTCTATACTTTCCAGCCAATCAAACAAACTGTCCACCCACCCTTTTAGGTGGTCATTGTCCAAGGCAAGGGAAAACCCATGTCCGCCATCTGGATAAATATGCATTGTGGTCGGCACTTCATTCTTTTTTAAGGCCTGAAAGAAAAGTATGCTGTTTTCTACAGGAACCGCATCGTCATCCATGGCATGTACTAAAAAAGTAGGTGGCGTTCCCTCATTCACCCATAATTCGTTTGAATAATACTTTATTTGATCATCCGTAGGGGCATCGCTCAATAAAGCCGTTCTAGAGCCCAAATGGGTATACCCTGCCTTGAACGTGATCACAGGGTAGACTAAAATCATGAAATCTGGACGCGCACTAATGGAATCCACCTCATCTTGGGCAGCATACACTTTTTCCTTAAAATGGGTTCCCAAAGTAGATGCCAAGTGCCCACCTGCTGAAAACCCAGCAATCCCGATCTTGTTTTCATCTATGTTCCATTCTTTGGCCATACTCCTGACCAATCGTATGGCTCGCTGCGCATCTTGTATGGGCACATTCTGTTTTTCAGTAAGGGATTTTGATAATGGCAAACGGTATTTTACAACAATACCGACCACACCTTTGGAAATCAATGTTTTTGCAATATCCGCGCCTTCCCAATCATAGGCCAATCCGTGATATCCACCTCCCGGAAAAATCAATACTGCTTGTCCGTTGGCATTTTGTTTGGCAGGCAAATACACCTCAATGGTTGGTTTTTGCACATTGGTCACCCACAACAGACCCTCTTTATTATGAGCTTCCTTTTCTTTAGATTCAACTTGATTTGGGATATCATTCGGCCACAGGGGCATAATGGTATCTTGAGCTGAGAGTAAGCTAAACGCCAACAGGGACAGTATCAAAAAAATAGTGTTGCTTTTATTCATTTTCTTTAAGTTTAATAAACATAGGTTTCGACTCCGCTCAACCTGACATTCGCTATTGATTTTCCACTTTTAACTTTTAACTTTTAACTTTTAACTTTAAATTGCTCACTTTTCACTTTC
>CAYNLI010000111.1:5776-9135 GCA_964398035.1 uncultured Flavobacteriaceae bacterium
ACTTTTAACTTTTAACTTTTAACTTTTAACTTTAAATTGCTCACTTTTCACTTTCATCAGGACATTCCCACTTAAAATCAGCAATGTTGTCATTAGATGCCGCTGATAAATTATAATGCCACCACTCTGTTCTAATTGACCAAAATCCATGTTTTTCCATGGTTTCTTTTAGTACTTTCCTATTGTCCAGAATATTTTGGGGCAAATCCATATTGTCATGATATGCCCTTTTACCAAAAAAATCAAAGTCCGTTCCCATATCCAATTCCTCACCATCCAAGGTCACCAAAGTTATATCCACTGCCCCGCCCCTATTATGGATAGAACCTTTTACAGGGTTTGCTACATATTGGGGATTGGGAACAATCTCCCACATTTTATACTGTACGGAATTAGGTCTGTAGCAATCAAAAAACTTGATTTTAAAACCTTTCAGCATAAACTCATCATTAGCTTTCATCAAGGCTTTAGCCGTTTTTACCCGAGTATAACATTCTGCACAATCATACACTTTGGCATTTAAAAAGTTGTTTTCGGTAGCATAACGCATGTCATAGGCAAAATTTGCACTGTAATCTGCTAATCTCACAAAAGTGGTATCAGCATAACTGTCTAGAGATTTCAACTCCTTAGAAGGTTTCCTTTCAACTTCTTCAATAACCTCTTTTACTATCGGCATCTCTGTTGGCAATTCCAAAACATCTTTCTTGGCTTTGTTCTCTTTACATCCTAAAATCAAAAATAACAACAAACACCCAATATATTTCTTCATTCTTATGTAACTTAGATTGAAAAATACTTAATATTTTTTGACAAAAAAAATTGAAGCTCAAATGAATTTAAGACAATATATGCACTTTATTAAGGCATCTTCTGATATTTGTTTGAGTACTGTCAAAATTATCTCGTAATTTGTATTTAAAGTTGTGCATTGATTTGTTGTTACTCCTATTTAGCAGTTTGCAAAACTTCTTTTACCTTAAATTGAAATGTACAACGGGTTATAAATATAATAAACTTAAAAAAGTTATGAAAAAAGCTCTATTAATTATAATTCTTTTATTACAAATATCCATAGCTACTGCACAAGAATACCAAAACTCTTGGAAATCTCTTGATTCACGCCCAATTCCTACATGGTTTGAAGATGCAAAATTTGGAATATTTATACACTGGGGAGTCTATTCAGTTCCTGCTTGGCGAAAATTAGAACCCGGCCTATATGCTTCTTATGCAGAATGGTATTATGCTAAAGTTATTTACAACACCAATAATGGAGGGAAAGAATTTCATAATAAAAACTTTGGAAAAGATTTTAAATACAGAGACTTTGCTCCTCTTTTTAAAGCTGAGCTATTTGACCCTGTTGATTGGGCTAGATTATTTAAAAAATCTGGAGCAAAATATGTGGTATTAACTAGCAAACACCACGATGGTTATTGCCTTTGGCCTACTAAAAGCCCCTACAAAAAAGATTGGAACGCCATGGATGTTGGTCCTAAACGAGATTTAGTTGGAGAATTATCTGAAGCAGTAAAATCATCAGGGCTTAAAATGGGGTTATATTATTCAATTATAGAATGGGAAAGCAGCTGGACTCATAGAACAAAATCTGGATATTATTTACCACAAAAAATTATTGACAAATATAAAATACCAGAAGATCAATATGTGGATAAGCATTTAATCCCACAGCTAAAAGAAATAGTCGAAACCTATGAACCATCACTAATTTTTTCAGATGGAGGTGAATGGGATGGAACAGAAGAATATTTTAAAACCAAAGAATTCTTATCATGGCTATACAACGATTCTCCCGTGAAAAGCGAGGTGGTTGTAAATGACAGATTCGCTAAGAATATGCCTTCAAACCACGGAGATTATTTTTCAAGTGAGTATAAAGATATGGACGAAAACCTCATTAATCATCCTTGGGAAGAAAGTAGAGGAATTGGCGGATCTTATGGAATCAATAGAGCAGAAGGAATTGAAGATTACAATACCTCTGAAGAACTTATACACGAATTGATAGATATTGTTAGTCGAGGAGGTAATCTTTTACTAAATGTTGGTCCAACAGCTGATGGTAGAATTCCTGTTATTATGCAAGAACGCCTAATAGATATTGGAAATTGGTTAAATGTAAATGGAGAAGCCATATATGGCTCTAGAAAAGCACCTATAAACAACCAAAAAACAACCAACCAAAAGGTTTTTTTTACTAGCAAAAAAAAGGAATTATTTTGCATTTTTACAGAATGGACCGATAGCATTAAAATAAACCTACTAGATGGGCAAGATGTAAAAAACATAAGTTTTTTAGGCTATAATAAGGCAATACAATGGAAAATGATTGAAACCAATAAGTTAATTATTGAAATTCCAAAACTAACAATTGATGAAGTTCCATGCATGCATGCATGGACATTAAAAATTGAATTTGAGGAATGAAATTGTATAAAACATAACAAAGCTAACCATTGTGCAAACTGGAAAGGGCGGTTAAAGTAAGTATAGCAAAATCAATTCTATTATGGCTAATTTTACTGTTTGGTTTTTTAATTTTCACACATTAAATCTCCTTTGATGCTTATTCTATATACAGTGGCGCCAGACAATCTAAAATAGCATTTGTAAAGTCTTTTACTAATTATTTAGTGCCATGCCCTATACAGTGTAATTAAGAAGTGATTATAGCTGGTTTCTATGCCTGTCCTAAAACTCAAGCCAAGGCTCCATCAAGAAATTCGGTAAAAATAATAACTAGGCAAGATGTAAATGTAAAACTATCCAGAAACAGAATTTGGTATATTGAGGAGCAAGGTTAAGAACATTTCCTTATTACCAGATAAAAGTGATTTTTATTTGATTGATGTTTCTTTGCCAGAAAAACTGATTACGAGTTACAATAAAAGAAATTGAATTTAAGCAAGAGACAAGGGGGACCGCAGAAATTATTACAGAAGATTTACGGTTATTGGAACATTTTTTCTATCAGTTTAAAGAATTGTTAGACAAATTGTCCTATTCATGATTTTTATTCCACTAATTCCTTCTTCTTATATCTTACTAGCTACCACAAGAGACTTTAGGTCAATACAAGGCCACCACCTTTATTGAAGGGTTGGTCTATTTTAAAAACAAATGGTTTTTGTACTATGAAACAGCTGATTCTATGGTAGAAATTGCTATTAAGGATGACAACTAAGTAAGTAAATTACCCGCATCATCCCATTTGGCAATAACACCCCTTTGGCTTTGATCCACACATTTAGCTATCCATTCCTCATCATAGGCTACACCATGTTGCGCTAAAACATCTTCTGGAATACCATCCCATACATTGGGTGTATTTCCTT
>CAYNLI010000112.1:0-8894 GCA_964398035.1 uncultured Flavobacteriaceae bacterium
TTCTTTAAACGTGCGATTTCTCGCTGTTCATCGGTAAGCTTTGCTTTACCATGACCAGGAAAACTGTTGTGTTGATGCTCTTCTTGCTCTTTTTTCCAACGATGGATTAACTGGTATCCAATACCCAGCTCTCTTGCCGCCTTGGCAACATTACCCTTTTCCTCTGATAACTTCACAGCATTGCGCTTATAGACAGCCGTATAAATTCTTTCCTTTTTTGACATTTTGCTAATTTAGGTTCTAGCAAGAATATCTTAACTCACTGTCCAGTCTAATGTAGCACTTCCAATGAAAAAAGGTACTACCGAAAATATACCAAGAATAGTATTGAAAATTTTAATTACTAAAATAAAAGGTATTGTTAGTGTGTTTGACTAAAATAATTCCCTTCATAAAGTGCTGGAAAAGACTCAAAACAGCCACGATCCGCTATGGTAACATAACAGGTTTTACCATCTTTTCCGCCAAAAGTGATGTTTGACGGCTTTTTTCCTTTTAGCAGTACTTCTTTTAGAATTTCCCCGAACGGTGATATAATGACTACTGTACCTTTGTTATACCTTGTCACATATAAGTTACCTTTATTATCACAACGCATTCCGTCCATTCCAAAATCGGGAAAGGATATGAGCTTGGTTTTATTGGATATCATTCCGTTTTCCAGAATGTTATATTTCCATATATTTCGTTGAATAGATTCGTTTACATACAATGTTTTTCCATCAGGACTTACTTCAATACCATTAACTGTACCCATGCTTTCTTCCAAAAGGACAATTTTTTTAGAATAATCTATCATCCATAGTCTTCCTGTTTTTTCTGCCCAATTGGGGTCGCTCAAATAAATAGTCCCTTTTGGGGAAATTGCAAGGTCATTGGGTTGACTCATGGTGGGGTTATGTGCCCATACCTTTGGTATTTTGGTGTTTTTTTTGATTCGGTACACATTATGCCCCACGTAATCGGCAATGTACATATTTCCTTCTAGGTCAAACCGTATGCCATTGCCCACACTTCCATTTGGAAGGGTAACAAATATTTCCCCTTCTCCTTTTTGATTAATTTTTCCAATAGTGCCTTCTTCCTTGAAGTTTACAGCGTACAAGTTCCCCTCTTTGTCCACAGCTGGACCCTCAATTCCTTTTGTAAAGGCAAATTCGGAGGTGAAATCAGTGCTGTTTTGCACCAATCTCGATTTGCATGATGTGAGTATTGTCACGATGTAAACGCTCCATAATATCTTTGAAATTGTTTTCATTTGAAAAATTTGCTAAAGATACATATTTCTATTAATCGAAACTTTTAAATGGTAATCCTAATCGCAGAGTAGATTCTTATTTTTTTATATCGATTGGTTCTTTAAGATTTAAATATAATTAAAATAACTGAAAATGAATTGTGTTGTTTAACACATCGAGAGATTATTTATATTGACGATAAAACTATTAATGAGCTAGAATTAGAAATGAATAATCAAAAATTAGCAGCATGATCTTAACCTAGTGTCCATTTTTTTGTTGCAAGTCCACTTGTTTTATTGAAATGGGGAATGAATATAAATAAGGGTATTGGTTAGATTTGCTCTAACAGAAGTTGAAAATTTATTTAAGGCTTAGAAACAACCTCTCGACTCAACTCGAGGAGACAGGTCATTTAATCAGCAAATTGTTAGGAAGAGCAACTCAAAAATCTAACAGCGAAGCGGTCTTTTATCTTTGTTCTATTATCTAATATGAGAAACTTTTCGACTGCGCTCAAGGAGACAACGAGAACAAATTAATAATAAGGCCTCTAAGAATCCAACTCTTTCCCCACCATCCTAATCTCATTATACGTAAACTTGTCGTCAATCTTATGTTTAAGGTCATTGGTGCCTTCGTACTTGGTTTTTTGCATTATTTTTTTAAGTTCCAAGTACTTTTCTTCGGGCATTAAGTCGGTGATTTCCAGTTCTCCCGTGGCAACATATTTTATAAGGTGTGCTTCTATGGTACCGTTTACCAAACCTCTTTTTGTTGCAATTTCAGGAACAGACAACCCCTCTTTAAATAATTGAAGTGATATTATATGTGTTTGCCCTTTTTTAGACGTTTTCTTTTCTGGCACGTCCTCTTTTGGTTCTATGGAATTGGTATCGCAGTACCTTTGTATGGCATCCAGAATTTCTTCACCATATTTTTGCACTCTTACTTTTCCCATTCCGTTTATGGCACGTAGTTGTTTTGTGGTGGTGGGGAGCGTTTCACACATTTCATACAATGATTTTTGTGTAAAAATCTGATATAATTCCACATCGTTCTCTTCAGCAAAAATGGTGCGCAACGCACGCAAGGCTGAAAATAAAATGGGGTGCTCCGTTGTTGTGGTATATTCCTTTTTAACCGTGGAATCGGTACTTTTTTGCAAGATTGCTTTTGCCCGCAATTCTAAATATGTTGTAGTGGTAAAGCCGTCTTTTAAACCGTTAAGACAGTATAGTTTATTGGACAAATGCTCTTCCAATAGTTGCAGTTGTTTTTTAAGGTCTTTGTTGGTTGCCTGATTTTCTGTGGAGAAGGTGAGTTCTTTTAAAGGGGTTTTAATATAATCGTCAGTATGTTTTATAAAATATGTCAACGCTTTTTTAATCCGTTCTTGAACTGCGGTATTCTTTTCTGGCACCTGTATTTCTGCACTTAACTCTTTTAATTGGGCACCAAAGCTATTCCCGATCTGTAATAATTTGGTAATCCCTTCATCCTTTATCAGAATCAAGGGGTCAATAATATTTCCCTTAATACTGCTTTTATTGGTGTAGTAAATATCTATCAATCGTTTTACGGGATGTAAAAAAGCATAATAATTAAATAATTCCTTGATGAGGTTCAGTTGATAGATTTTCTGGGATTCGTTTAATATTTCTGTGTTTGGCGGATTGTCTTCTACATTTTTATTGAATGAAGTCACTCTAGTATCGTTAATGATACTGCTTTCCTTGATGGCGCTTTTTAATACAATCCCCTCAAGTGTTCTACATCTACTTAATGCCACATATGTTTGTCCATGGGCAAAAGATGCTTGGGCATCAATAATTGCTTTATCAAACGTAAGACCTTGACTTTTATGAATGGTAATTGCCCACGCAAGGCGCAACGGAATTTGCTCAAAAGAACCAGATACGTTTTCTGAAATCTCTTTTGTTTCTTGATTAATGGAATAACTCACGTTTTCCCATGTCTCGGGGGTAGTTACAATATCATCTGTGTCATTTGGACAACGGACAATAACCTCATCCTTATCCAAATAAACAATTTTACCAATTTTACCGTTAAAATATCTTTTATCAAGTGAGCTGTCATTTTTAATGAACATCACTTGCGCCCCTTTTTTTAGTTCTAATTTTTCGTGGGTGGGGAAAGAATATTCTGGAAATTTTCCTTCAACCGATGCTTTGTAGAAATAACTTTTGGAGTCTATTTTTTGGAGTTCGGCATTGTTCATTTCAGCCGCCCTATTGTTATGCGTTGTCAATGTAATATAACCGTCATCTTTTGCGGGTGAAAAATTGGGCAGATACCGTTCATTCAGTTCATCGGCTGATTTTTGTGAGAGTTTATTGTTTCTAATCTCATTTAGAATTTTAATAAATTTTTCATTGTCCTGTCTATAAATATGTTTCAGTTCTATACTGATGGCATTACATTGTTGAAACGCCTTACTGCTAAAAAAATAAGGAGTAGCGTAGTAGGGTTTTAGCAATTCCCATTCATTTTCTTTAACCACGGGAGATAGTTGCTGCAAGTCCCCGATCATTAATACTTGCACACCTCCAAAGACCTTGTTCCGATCCTTATAACGTTTTAGAACTTGGTCGATACCGTCTAGCAGGTCCGCACGAACCATACTAATTTCATCAATGATCAATAAGTCCAATGATTTGATGATGTCTATTTTGGTCTTATTGAATTTCCGTTGAAAAGAGTTTTCCGGTTTTTTAAATTGTGCTTGTGCCTCTTCTGGTAAAATAGGACCAAAGGGCATTTGAAAAAACGAATGTATGGTAACCCCTTTTGCATTGATTGCCGCAACACCAGTTGGCGCTACTACCACCATTCTTTTTAAGGAATTAGCTTTTATGGCATGTAAAAAAGTAGTTTTCCCCGTTCCTGCTTTTCCTGTCAGGAAAATAGTTCGGTCTGTTTTTTTTACAAATTCGAAAGCTAATTCTAGTTCTGGGTTTTTATGCATGTCTTTGTTTCATATAATTTTCTATAGCAAAGCAGTTTAGATTTCTGATTTTACAGAAATGACAATCAAATATGTTTTCCTTTTTCCCATCCATGTTTTCCCAAATACTGTTCGCCACTTTCTACAGCGCCATTTTCAATGGAAGTTCCCATAGAATCGTTCCAACGGTTTAAATAACCGAACAATGAAATAATGCCCAGCATTTCTACAATTTCACCCTCGTTCCAATGTTGGTACAATCGTGTTTTAATTTTATCGTCCACAGCATTTGGCACTTGTGATGCCGCTAATGAAAAATCTAGGGCCACACGTTCTGCTTCAGAAAAAGCAGCATGGGTTCTGTATTCCCAAATATTGTCCAATTGTTCTTGTTCCGCTCCGTATCGTTCCGCTGCACGTATGGCATGTGCCTGGCAATAACGGCATCCACTGGCATTACTGCTTACCCATGCAATCATTCTCTTTAAGGCAGATGTCACCTTACCTTCATTGGCCATTACAGCTTTATTAAGGATAATGAACGCCTTGGAAATTGCAGGCCTGTGCTGCATGGTCAATACCGAATTTGGGCAAAAACCCAAGGTCTCATTAAAGAATTCGGCAAGTTGTTTGGTTTCGGGATTGTGGTTGGGGTCTAAGGGTTGTACTAATGGCATAATGCAGTGTTTTTATTGTATTTTTATCCCCTACAAGAAACGAAAAAAACAGCTTATGACAAATCATATTACTACTAAATGGTTGGGAGAAATGGCTTTTGAAAGCACAAATACTTCTGGCAATACTTTTATAATAGATACTGCCGAAGGAAGTGAAGGTTTAAGACCAAAATCTTTAATGCTTTCTGCCTTGTCAGGTTGCTCGGGATTGGATGTGGTATCTCTTATTAAAAAAATGAAGTTGGAGGTAGATGAATTTCAAATGGATACCATTGCCAATCTTACAGAGGAGCACCCTAAACACTATGATGCCGTTACAATTGAATATCATTTTCATGGTAGTAACCTCAATGAAAAAAAATTACAACGGGCGGTAGATTTGTCAGTGGAGAAGTATTGTGGTGTTATGGAAATGTTTAGACAGTTTGCAGCATTGGAGATTAAAGTGATTTTTCATCATAAATAGGAAATTAAATTTACTCAATGCGCTGGACATTAAAAGCAAAACCCGAACAATATCAAATAAATCAGCTGGTAAAAGAGTTAAAGGTTGATGATTTGATTGCCCAGCTATTATTGCAAAGAGGGATTTCTACCTACCAAGAAGCAAAAAAATTTTTTAGACCTCAGTTATCCCATTTGCACAACCCATTTCTAATGAAGGATATGGATATTGCTGTAGAGCGGATTGAAGCTGCCATTGCCAATGAGGAAAACATCCTGGTTTATGGAGATTATGATGTGGATGGGACTAGCTCAGTAGCGTTATTATCTTCTTATTTGTTAGTAGACTACCCTAACGTAGCAACGTATATTCCAGATAGATATGATGAAGGATATGGGGTGTCCTATAAAGGAATTGATTTTGCCGAAGACAACGGTTTTTCATTGATTATTGCTTTGGATTGTGGCGTTAAAGCGATTGATAAAGTGGCGTACGCCAAGGAAAAAGGAGTTGATTTTATTATTTGTGACCACCACAGACCAGGGGTAGAATTACCAGAAGCAGTTGCTGTTTTAGACCCAAAACGTGATGACTGCACCTACCCTTATGATGAGCTTTGTGGTTGTGGTGTTGGTTTTAAACTGATACAGGCTCTTGCTTCAAAAAAGGGAGAGACCATAGAGGATTTAATTCCCTATTTGGATTTGGTGGCCACTGCCATTGCTGCGGATATTGTGCCCATAACTGGGGAAAATAGAGTGTTGGCATATTTTGGACTTCAAGTCATTAATTCCGATCCCAGAATAGGTTTTCAGGCGATTATCAATCAAATTAAAAAGAAACAACTTACTATAACCGATGTGGTCTTTACCATAGCCCCTAGGATTAATGCCGCAGGTAGAATGAAGCACGGCCAGCATGCTGTGGACCTACTTACGGAAACCGATTTATCACAGGCTGAGATTTTTGCCAAACAGATTGAAGAATTCAATACGGATAGAAAGGGATTGGATAAAAAAATCACCCAAGAAGCACTATTACAAGTACAGGAAAATAAAGAGGAAGATAGGGTTACTTCTGTGGTCTACAATGAAAATTGGCATAAAGGAGTTATTGGAATTGTAGCCTCTAGATTAATTGAAACCTATTATAGGCCGACATTGGTCTTTACAAAAAGCGGAGATAAGTTGGCAGCATCGGCCCGTTCTGTAAAAGGTTTTGATGTGTACAATGCATTGGAAGGCTGTGCCGATTTTATAGAACAATTTGGCGGACATAAATATGCTGCCGGACTTACTTTATTGGAAGATCAATATGAAGGGTTTAAAAAACAGTTTGAAAAAGTAGTCTCTGAAACCATTGATGTACACTTACTCACTCCTGAAATTACTGTGGATGCAAAAATAGCGTTTAAAGAAATTACCCCTAAACTATTGAGAATTATTAGCCAGTTTGAGCCTTTTGGACCAGGCAATATGAATCCAGTTTTTATGACCGATAATCTAAAAGATACAGGTTATGCAAAAACAGTGGGGGAAGGGGATAAACATTTAAAATGTACCTTAAAGCAAAGTAATTCTGTCTCCTCAAGCGGAGCCGAGAGGTCTATTGGCGCCATTGGGTTTAACCTAGGAAGTAAAAAAGCGTTAGTGGTCAACAAACAACCGTTTAGTGCAGCCTTTGTTTTGGATGAAAATGAATGGAACGGTAGAACAACCCTACAGTTAAGGCTAAAAGATATAAAATAGGCTGCTTCTTATAAGAAATAGCCTATCAGCAAAACTAAATAAAACCAAAATTCGCCTAGAAAGGTTTTACCCATAACAAATGTTTCCATTTGTTTTTCTCTTTAAGTACAAGTAGGATATTTATTAAAAAACAACCCTCCTGTTTTTATGAATTCACCCAGTTCATCTGCCTCTAGAAAAAGATGAAAGAGGAATATATGCAGCGTAATTGGGAGTAGGAATACTGCTCCAATAAACCCTGTTCCTTGTATGAGCAAAAGGATTCCAAAAAGCAACTCGCAGATACCTAAAACTTGCCAAAAATATCCAGTCTGTTTAGACCCGCTTATGTACAATATTTTCTGTAACGTACCCTCATCCTCTGGAGATGAAAATTCTGCAGCTCTATTCAATACTTCTATAGGAGCAGGAATAGGTTTTTGGAATTTTTGTATGCCTCCATAGACCATTAAGCAACCTAAAAATATCCTCAATAATATTGCGGCAATTTTAATTGCTGGGCTCATATTTATAATAATTCAAATTCAGGACTACCACTAACGCCACTTTCATCAACTAGTGCTGTAAAATGTATTTTATATAGATTGCCATCGGCATCTTTTAAAACATAAAAAATGTCATCTTTAATTGAAGGCAGTGTTCCTGGCCCACCACCATTTCTCCATCCACTACTAATGGAACGTTGTGTTGTTACAAAAGAAGCTTCATCCACATTTGCTATTGCAAATTCTACATAGACAGTAGTAGCTGTTTCAACTTGATAAGCTGCAACTCCAGAAAGATTGTTTGTTACAATAAAATCTGAAAATCCATAGGATTCAAACCCAGGAATTTCATTGGTGAATACTGTAAAGTTCATATCCCATTTGTCGCTTTCTGGCTGTACAGATACCACATCTTCGGTATCAAAGCTGAAAAAAGTTGAAATGGAAACCAGCACTTTTAGATATAGTTACTTCAGTATGCGTTGTTGCATCAAGGTCTGCGTATTGCAATACATAATCAGAACCGTTACGGAGTATTCTTATTTTTTTCCAACCACGGGAATCATCACTTACATCCACACTTCCTGCTTCTGGAACATCCGTACCTATTTCAAAACCAAGATTTACTAAATAAATAGTATTATCATTATCAGTGGTAGAAATTTCTGCAATAGCGGTATTGGCGAAATCGCCGTCTATACCGTATTTTCCGCATCAAAAGCACCTACTGCAACTAACGGTTGCAAGGTTTCAACATCTGTAGGAATTACAGCGTTTGTCTGTTGCTTCTAATTTGGCCACAGCCATAAAAATAGAACCGTTCAGTACAACTCTAAATCATCTCCACTATGAAATCCTAAATCCCAACTTGTACGGTTCACGGCAGTTTTGGACAAAGAACTTAAATCCACATATACTTGATTTACCTTCATTGGGTCCTCCCACTTCAGGAGCAATGCTTCCCGCTATTGCAGCAGTTTTTGTAAAGCTTACTTGTAATTGTGTATTTCCGTTTGATACTGCATCTGGAATACTGATGGAAGAAATACTAAAAATAACTGACTTTGTAGTGCCTTCCAAAGCATTTTTTAGTTTATTGAATGTAAATGAAGCGCTGTTGGATGCAGCGGTAATAGCAACTATAATTTCTCCAGAAGCTCCAGAGGGAGTAGTGGTAAAATCATCATTATCACCATAAGCGGTGTTTTCAGTAGTGTAATCTATGGTTACGGCTCCACTTTCTATTTGTGTACTAGAGAAGACCAAATTAATTTGTTTTTGGTCATCTATGGCACCAAAGCTCAATGATGGGTTTTCAAAGGCCACTACCAAT
>CAYNLI010000113.1:0-8822 GCA_964398035.1 uncultured Flavobacteriaceae bacterium
TTACTTCCTATCAACCTTGTTCAGGTTTACTTCCTATCAACCTTGTTCAGGTTTATTCAGGAATCAACCACCAAAATGGTTTCATTTTTGCTTTGTATAAAAAAGCATAGTGTAGAGCAAGTTTTAGCCAATGACCTGCCAAGCCTATCTCTCCAAAGGTCTTGCCTAATTTTCTTCCTCTGGTATCAGGATATTTTTTATAATCTGGAACAATTGGATATGTGGTAATACTAATACCGCTTCCTTGTGTCATGCCATAACCGGCAGAAGCAATACATGCAGCACCCATATTACCCATAGATCCTTTATGATGCAAAGAGTTTTCTCCTTTTTTTATGGTGTCTATTATATTATCGGCCACTAATTTAGCCGTAATACCAGAGGGCATACCTGTTCTTGGCGGTGAAGGGGAAATAGGAGTTCCATTTTTACTTACCCTAGGTTTGGATATGGCATGCGGAGGGGCAAATGCTATCCCTGGAGCAAATATGTTTGGATATGATGGATTTTGATAGGTTTCCGGCCAATCCTGTACCGTCCATTCTTCATAAGGTTTAGGCGTGTAATCTGCATCCACTATCATAAACCCTTTAAAAAGTTTTTCGGTTATATCCTGATTCTTGCTGTCATACGCTTTAAATCCATGACCTGAGAATGCAGGAATCAACATAGCAAAATCATAGGTTTCAGTTTTATATTCCCCATCAAGGGTTTCATAATGTGCAATGCCATCTTCAATTTTATTGACCCCTGCACCAACGATCCATTTAATGTCCCTGTCCTCAAAAACCATTTCAACCAGCTCTTTGGATTTCATAATATTGCTTCCGTAACTCAGTAACATTCCATCCATTCCAAAATCCCCTAGTTCATATTCGTTGGCTATCCACGTAATCTCTGCTTTATCCCTTACTTTGTGTCGTCTTAATTCCTGTTCAACATTTAGAATATATTCAAAAGCCGCGCCTTGACATGTAGATTTTGCATGGCCTGTTCCAATTAGTATTTTAGTTTTTTTGCCCTGCTTCATTTCTTCTATCAAATTGCTCAACCCATCCCATGCATGGTCTGCATGGGTATATGTGCATACAGAATAGGTGTGGTTTTCTCCAGGAACCAATCCTTCAGTAGCTTCAAAATTCAGTTTAGGCCCTGTTGCATTGATCAAATAATCATACGTTATTTTTTCTTGGGTTCCTTTTTTATCCCCCACTACATATTCCGCCAACACATAAGGCATACTTTCTGTAGCATCTCCTTCTGGATGAAAAGTCAAGACCTTTGCCTGCTTATAGCCAATATTCTTTTTTTTGTACAAAGGCGCTAATGGGAATAAAATGCTTTTAGATTTCATTCTGCCAATTCCTACCCATATATTGGAAGGTATCCATTGATAATTTCCATTGGGTGACACAACAACTACTTCATGTTCTTTTGCTAATTTTCTACGCAAATGGGATGCGGCAACATGCCCTGATATTCCAGCTCCCAGAATAACTATTTTTGACATTTTATATGAGTTTATTTTAAAACTAATACTATGGAAAGGATCATACTATGATATTGATCATGATTCCTGTTTTGAGTAAATATCAATCAATTATGTAAGTCCTACTGTAGCTTTTGTTACATAGCCATGGGTTTTCTATAAATAATTATGGAACCATCAGCAAAAACAGCACTTCATTATCCAGCAGTAATAAACCTCATCTATAATTTTAAACAAATACTTACAATACATGATAAAAGTCATGAATTTTGAGAGCATCGTGAAATAATTTTGCCCCAGAATTAATTCAAAATAATATATCATGAAAAAGGTAGTTTTTAGTTTTTTACTGGTTTTGGCAATCTCATTTACGGTGTCTGCACAGGAAGATGAAGGCAATAAAAATGGTGATTATAGTAAATGGCAAATACGGTTGAGGGGGCTTGTTATAACTCCAGATGAAAGTGCAACAATAGAAGCCATAGGTGGGGATGTGGATATTTCCTCTGCATTTGTCCCCGAATTGGATTTCACTTATTTTTTTAGTGAAAATTGGGCTGCAGAATTAATCTTGGCCACCTCTAACCATGATGTTAAAGCTATTGGTACAGCTGCTGGTGATATAGACTTGGGAGACGTTTGGTTATTGCCCCCAACTTTAACATTCCAGTATCATTTTACAGGCGGTGCATTAAAACCATACTTGGGTGTTGGTGTTAATTATACTATTTTTTATGGTATAGATGAAGGTCCTGTGGCAGATGATATAGATTATGATAGCAGTATTGGGCTTGCCTTTCAAGGAGGGTTGGATTTTGATTTAAATAACGATTGGTTTTTAAACGTTGACATCAAAAAAATATTTATAAATACAGATGCTACCATAAATGCCACTACGGCATTGGGAGCTACGGTTGGTGCGGATGTGGACATTAATCCTTTGGTTATTGGTTTTGGAATAGGCCGTAGATTTTAAGTGAAAAATAAGCTAAAAAAGAACGGTTTTAAAACCGTTCTTTTTTAGCTTATTTCACCATTGTTACATTTTTACATTTTAATGCCAATTATATTTACCCTTTAAAAGGAGTTTGTTATTTGTGAAAAAAAGTGCTTTAATATTATCTATTTTCTTTGCTTTGACTGTTATATGGAACAGCTTACAAGTAACCATTACCTATGCTTATTATTCTTTGGATTCTGATGGTTTTATTGAATGGTTGTGTGAGAACAAGGAAAAACCAGAACTGCAGTGTAATGGTAAATGTTATTTGATGCAGATCATTCAGAAAAAAGACAGTGACAAACAATCACAAACCCCATTATCAAAAACAGAAATAAAAAACATTGTCCTGTTCTTTGAAGAAGAAGAAAGTTCTATTGTAGAAAATCATTTGGGCAATAAAATATTGCTGCTAACATATTATTCAAACCTTTATAGTTATACTACAACCTTCTCTCATTACCACCCACCCCAATACATATAAATTCAATTTTTCATAGGCTTCCAGTTTTTTTGATTACTGGAAAAATTTATTAGTAACTGTACCTGTTTAAACGGGTGCATTAAAAATGCATATAATGAAACGAATTTATATAGTGCTTTTTGGGGCGCTTATTCCTGCAATCTCTTTTTCACAGGTTGATAAAGAAGCAAAGCAAGATACATTAACCAAAGTAACATACTTAAACGAAGTAATGGTCACGGGTGATAAAAAAACGGACCCTGTTTTAACCATTGAAACCAGTGACCATGCAAAGAAAATTGCACAACCAAGGAATGTAGCTGATCTTTTTAAAGACATAAATGGTTTTTCCTTGATAAAAAGGGGGAACTATGCCATAGACCCATCCTTTAGAGCGTCACAGTATGAACAGTTGAACGTTCAGTTTGATGGAGGAACCAAGGCCATGCATGCATGCCCCAATAGAATGGATCCTATAACCACCCATGTAATTCCAGAGGAAATTGAGAAAATAGAGGTCATTAAGGGGCCGTATTCCGTTCGTTATGGGGCAACCTTTGGGGGTATCATAAATCTGGTTGCAAAAAAACCAGACATTAATGACTATGGGTTAAGCGGTAGTACACATGCTGGTTATGAAAGTAACGGCAACTCCTTGGTAACCATGGTACGTTTACAACAGGCAACTGAAAAATATGACATTGTTGGAAACATTGGATATAGGGATTTTGGCAACTATGAAGATGGGGATGGCTTAGAGATTCCGTCTTCGTTCAGAAGTTTAGATTATGGTTTAAGGGTTGGTTATAATATCACCAAAAATCAACGTCTACAAGCGCATTGGCGTCAATCTTTTGGCAGGAACGTCTTACATGCTGGTTTGCCTATGGACACTGATGAAGACAATAGTTTTATACTCTCATTGGATTATGAACTTAACGGGTTAAAAGGTATTGTAAAAAGTATTGATGCAAAAGCATACTATAGTTATGTTGATCATATTATGAGCAATACAAACCGTCCAACTTTTATGATGGTAGATGCATTATCCACTATTGATGCAACAACTCTTGGGGGAAAATTAGAGTTGACCCTAAAACCAAATGATAATCTTACAATGTATACCGGAGTTGATGTTCTACATATTGCAAGGGACGGACAACGTACACGGCTTGTAAAACGAAACATGATGGGAGCCTTACCTACTCCAATAGAATTTACAGATAAGGTTTGGCAAGATTCTTACATCAATGATATTGGTTTCTTTGTGGAAAACAAGTATGTATTGAACAGTAATACAATATTAACTGCAGGTGCGCGCTATGATTTGGTTTCATCAGAAATAAAAGACCCTGAAGCAGATTTTATTGCCTTATATCCTGATCTTGACAAAAGAACGGAACATAATGTAAGTGCAACCGCATCTATAAAACATATGCCATCTGACCAATTTATGTTAGAAGCCGCCTATGGAAGAGGAGTTCGGTCAGCTAATATGATAGAGCGGGTAATCAATCATTTTAATGTGGGTCAAGATGCATATGAATATATAGGGAATCCGTATTTGGATGCCGAGGTAAACAATCAGTTTGAAATTGGTTTTAAAGGAAAAATACCATTGGCATTAGAGTCTAACTTTTTTAAGTATGGCACTTCTTTTTATTATTCTTTTTATGAGAACTATATTGTTGCTGTAATAGATGAGAGCCAAACAAGAAAGTATATGCCAACGCAAGAACCTGTAAACCCAAAAGTTTACAGAAATTTGGATAAAGCTTACAAAACTGGATTTGAAATTTATGCTGGTCTGGACTTCTTAAAAGGTTTTAACTTTACAACTGAGTTAGCGTATGTATATGCCAAGAACAAGGATTTAAACGAGTCATTGCCTTTGTCACCACCCTTGACAACACGGCTTAAACTAGGCTATGAAAAGGAATCTTTCTGGGTAAACGTTGATTACACTATTACATCCAAACAAGAGAATATTGCACTATCTTTTGGAGAAACATCCACTCCTGGTTATGAAACCATGGATGTGCGTTTAGGTGTGGTTCCATTAAAGAATTTAACGCTGGGAGTTGCAGTTTTCAACATGTTTGATGAAACGTACTCCAACCACTTAAATTTTGCTTTCAACAATCAAGCAGACTTTAACCGAGTGCCCATCAATGATCCTGGAAGAAATTTTTCAGCTTTTGCACAGTATAAGTTTTAAACAAAAAAGCAGGGGATTAAAAAACCCCTGCTTTTATATTATATATACCAAAAAAAATTATTGTTTTTTCTTATCATTTTTCATTAAACTCAACACTACGGCAACAAGTGCAATACAAACAACAGCAAATATTCCTATCAACCAAATACCGTATTCCCAAAAAACCAATGGCACTATCCCGTTTAAAATCATTTCTATATTCTTTTTAATTAATTATCCAATAACAAAATTAGCAACAAGAGCCAATAAATAATATGACTTTTATCATCTTAGTGAGAACAAACATTCTATACATTCTCCAAAATTTTGGAAACAATTTCATTTTTGGGCAATGCCCCAGATTGCCTCCATATTGTTTTTCCATTTTTAAAGAGCATCAATGTGGGCACACCTTTAATTTGATATTTTGCCGCTAAAGCAGGATTTTTATCCACATCTATTTTAATAATTACCCCCTTATCTCCAATCTCATCCTTAGCTTGTTTTAGCATGGGAGCCATCGCTTTACATGGACCACACCACTCAGCAAAAAAATCTATTAAAACCGGTTTATCCTGTGATATGATTTCAGAAAACTTACTCATCCTATTTTTTCTTAAATGAAATGCTCCATACTCCCCTAACCTGACCAACATCATATCCTTGAGCCATATCTTTTGGGTATAGTTCTTTCAATGCTGCTAAAATTTCAGGTTTTATTTCTTTGTCTGGCTTTCCATGGCATTGTAAGCACATTGCATTGGTTATAATGGGGTAATAAAAATTTACCTTATCATTTTTCTGTACTACAATGGGGGTTACATCTTTCCCTTCAGATACTGTTTTTTTATATGTATCAATATACCCCAATTCTTCTTCATTGGCCATATTAATTATATTTCTTGGCTTGTCTGAAACTCTTTTTATTGTAGCTTGGTGTACTGTGGCCATGCTATCTGTTAGAGAATATGCCCGTATATTACAAAATTGCAATGCAGCCAAAGTCCCGTTCTTTTGTATGGTCCCCATTAAATTTTTTCCCAACACAGCTTTTGTGGAAAGTGCATAATCCATCCCCTTGTCCATATACTCTTTGGACAGGTTGTCGTTTTTAAACACTTCTTTTTCAGAAAGTTCAATTTCTGAATTCTCTTTTTTAGTTTCCTTACAACCGGCCAACAACACCAAAAACAATAATACAAAGAGTTTTTTCATGATTTACTTATTTTTCCAGTAGCACAGCTTACAAAAGATATAGCTTTTGATTTTACCGAGTTTTCTTCTTCAATTGAAGGATAGCCCAAAGATTTTAACTTATTCCTTACATTGCCCACAGATGCTTCATCTTTAAAATGGAATGAGACTGTTGAGGAATCCTTGTCAACAAGCACATTTGTAATATTTTCAATTTTAGATATCTTTTTAACTATGGTCGCTGCACAACCACCACATTTTAAATTTTGTACACGTATAGAGGTTTTCATTTTTTATAATTGTTTACGTTATTCCCAAGCCATATAGCCCCTTTTTAAATCAATGATATTTACAAAACCCATTTTTGAAATTATTCTTGCTGCTTTTCCACTCCTATTTCCTGATCTACAGTAAATATACAAAGGTTTGCTTTTATCAAATTTTTCAAAGGATTGTTTAAATGTACTTTGCCTAAAAAAATCTATGTTTATGGCTTTGGAAATATGGCCAGATCTATACTCGTTAGCAGTTCTTACATCTACCAATTGTACGTTTTTACCAACCAAAGCTTTTTTATATTCTGTGGTATTCAATATTGTAATTGTGTCATTTTGTTGAACAGTTGTTCCAAAAAGGGTACTTAAAAAAGACATATTATTAGTTTGTTTAAATCTATTATTTCATTTTTTATTAATGATAAAATTACTTGCTATTTAAAAAGTATACAGTAACCTATGTTACACTCTACAACTAATAAAACTAAAGACATCCTTTTTTCTACTTCTTTTTGTTATTTTTGTTAAATTTTGTACTAAATAATAACTAAATGAAAAGATTAATTATAGTCCTTATTGGATTTGCAATGTCTTGTAATTCTTCCCAAAAAACGGTGAAAGAAGACGGTTCTGTCAATAAAACAGAAGATATTGCCACTACTTATGCTCAAACCATTACTCAAGAAGAATTAAAAGAGCATTTATATATTTATGCCTCTGATGAATTTGAAGGGCGGGAAACAGGAAAACCAGGTCAAAAAAAGGCTGCGGCATATATAAAGGCAGCCTATGAAGAAATGGAAATTGACGCTGCTAAAGATGATGGTGATTATTTACAGGATGTCCCTCTAGAAATGGGTGGTTTACCAATCGGTTCAATTAGCATTGAGAATAAAGAATATCCCATTGGAGAAGACTTTGTCACTTTTTCTGCTGCTGAAGGCGTTTATAACAATATAGTCTATGCAGGATACGGTATAGATGAAGACAGTTATTCTGATTACACAGGATTGGATGTAAAAGGAAAATTGGTTTTAGTGAAATTTGGAGAACCAAAAAATGTCAATGGCACATATACAGTGTCTGGTACGGGCGAAAAGTCAGCCTGGAGCAATATGTCAGAGTCTTTTGGCAAACGATCAAAAGCTGCAACAGACAATGGGGCAATTGGAATGTTATATTTTGACGAAGGAAATTTTAGTCGTTATAAAAAATACTATGATTCTTCAAAGAAAAACAACCGTGGTAGAATGACCCTAAAAAGTGCTTCTAGTGATTTTTTCAGTTTTATCATCAACACCAATATTGCTAAAAAATTATTAGCAGAAATTGAAAAAGATGATATTCCCAAAACACTTTTTACCGCTATATCATTTAACGTTATAAGTGCCAATGAAGAGATTAGCTCTGAAAATGTGGTAGCGTATATAAAAGGTTCTGAAAAGCCAAATGAATATGTGGTCATATCTTCTCATTTAGACCATATTGGTATCACAGGTAATGGAGATATAAACAATGGAGCTGATGATGATGGTTCAGGTACCGTTGCTCTTTTAGAAATTGCCGAAGCATTTAAAAAAGCTAAAGATGCAGGGAACGGCCCAAAAAGGTCTGTCGTTTTTTTACATGTAACAGGTGAGGAAAAAGGATTGTTTGGATCACAGTATTATACTGATATAGATCCTATTTTCCCTTTGTCACAAACCGTGGCCAATTTAAATATTGATATGATTGGGCGCATTGATCCTAAAAGAGAAGGCAACAGAAATTATATTTACCTAATTGGCTCTGATAAGCTAAGTTCAGATCTACATGAACTTTCTGAAGCGGTAAATGAAAAATACACTCAAATAGAATTGGATTACACCTATAATGATGAAAATGACCCTAACCGATTCTATTATAGAAGTGATCACTACAATTTTGCAAAAAACAATATCCCAATCATTTTTTATTTTAATGGTACACATGCAGATTATCATAAGCCCAGTGATACACCAGATAAAATAAATTATGACTTGCTAGAAAATAGAGCTAGACTTGTTTTTTATACTGCTTGGGAAGTTGCTAATCGTAATCAAAGAGTTATCGTAGATAAGGCTACAAAATAATAATAAGATTCATTAAATTAAAACCTCGATTTATATATAGAATCGGGGTTTTATGTTTTCAGGCTAAGTACATGACAAAAAATGAGTTATGTC
>CAYNLI010000114.1:0-8678 GCA_964398035.1 uncultured Flavobacteriaceae bacterium
AACATGAAATCTGTGTATTCTAAAATCAGCTTTGCGCTGGTGTTATCCCTATTGTTTGTGAGTATTGTTTCATCTCAGAAACGTAAAAAATCCAATCAAGCTGAGGTTGCTTTCCCAGAAGAATTGTATTCCAGCTTGGAGTATCGGTTAATTGGACCTTTCCGTGGTGGTCGCTCTGCCGCAGTTACCGGGGTTCCGGGTGAACCCAATCTGTTCTATTTTGGCGCTACCGGTGGTGGTGTATGGAAAACTACAAATGGTGGACGTACTTGGGAGAATATTTCTGACGGCTTTTTTGGTGGTAGTATTGGCGCTATAGAAGTCGCTAAAAGCGACCCCAATGTTATTTACGTAGGCGGTGGAGAGAAAACGTTAAGAGGTAATGTATCCTCTGGTTATGGCGTATGGAAAAGTGTGGATGCAGGAAAAACATGGCAACAAGCCGGACTTAAAAAAAGCAGGCATGTCCCCAGAATTCGTATTCACCCTACCAACCCAGATATTGTATATGCAGCGGTTTTGGGAAATATTTACAAACCGACCCAAGAAAGAGGGGTTTATAAAAGTATAGATGGTGGAAAAACATGGAAAAAAACCCTGTTTACAAATGATAGTGCGGGAGCAATTGATTTGGTTTTGGACCCTACCAACCCAAGAACTATGTATGCCTCTACATGGAGAGCAAGACGTACACCTTATAGTTTAAGTAGTGGTGGTGATGGTTCTGCACTTTGGAAAAGTACAGATAGTGGAGAAACTTGGAGCGAAATTTCCAAAAATGAAGGCTTTCCTAAAGATACCTTGGGAATTATTGGAGTAACAGTGTCTCCTAAAAACTCAGACAGAGTATGGGCCATTGTGGAAAACAAGGAAAAAGGAGGGCTATACCGTAGTGATGATGGCGGAAAAAAATGGACACAGGTAAACAGTGAGCGCAAGTTAAGACAAAGAGCATGGTATTATACCAGATTGTATGCAGATACAGAAGATGAGGATGTTGTTTATGTATTGAATGTACGGTATCATAAATCTACAGATGGTGGAAAAAGCTTTAATACGTTTAATGCGCCACATGGCGACCATCATGATTTGTGGATTTCTCCAGAAAACTCCAAACGCATGATTATTGGCGACGATGGAGGGGCACAAATTTCCTATGACGGTGGAGAAACGTGGAGTACTTATTACAATCAGCCTACGGCACAATATTACAGAGTAACTACGGACAATGCATTTCCATATCGTATTTATGTGGCACAGCAGGATAATTCCACTATTAGAATCAAACATAGAAGTGATGGCGCAAGTATAAGTGAAGAGGATTGGGAAGAGACCGCAGGAGGGGAATCTGCCCATATTGCCGTAGACCCAACTAACAATGATATTGTGTATGGTGGTAGTTATGATGGATTTTTAACGCGCGCAAACCATAAAACAGGAACGGTACGCGGCATCAATGTTTGGCCAGACAACCCTATGGGCCATGGGGCAGAAGGCATGAAATATCGTTTTCAATGGAATTTCCCTATTATTTTTAGCAAACACAACCCAAAGAAATTGTACACCTTTTCCAATCATGTACATGTAACGGAAAATGAAGGGCAAAGTTGGAAATTGTTGAGTGGTGACCTAACTAGAAACGACCCAACAAAACTAGTATCCAGTGGTGGACCCATCACTCAGGACAATACCGGTGTGGAATATTATTGCACCATTTTTGCGGCTAACGAAAGTCCGATCAAAGAAGGTTTGCTTTGGGTAGGTAGTGATGACGGACTTATCCATGTGACTAAAGATGGGGGTGAAAATTGGGAAAATGTAACACCTCCCAATATGCCAGAATGGAGCATGATAAACAGTATAGAACCATCCGCTTTTGATGAAGGCACCTGTTATGTGGCCGCTACCCGATACAAATTGGGAGATTTTGAACCGTATTTGTATAAAACAACGGACTATGGTAAAACATGGATTAAAATAACCAAAGGAATAAACAAAGAGCATTTTACACGTGTTGTACGTGAAGACCCCAAGCAAAAAGGGTTGTTATATGCAGGAACAGAAACTGGAATGTATATTTCTTTTGATGATGGACAAAACTGGACCCCTTTTCAGTTGAACCTCCCCATTGTTCCCATAACAGATTTGACTATAAAGGACAATAACCTGATTGTGGCCACGCAAGGAAGAAGCCTTTGGATCATTGATGACCTAACCGTTTTACATCAATTGGAAAAAGGAAATATAAGTGTTGCATCACATTTGTATAAGCCCAAAGATTCTTATAGAACCAAAGGTAGGGCAAGGACAACCCCATCCAAAACAGAAGGGCAAAATCATCCCAATGGAGTTATTACACATTTCTATGTAAAAGATTTTGCAGAAAAGGACAGTATTAGCTTAATGTACGCTACAATGGCAGGTGATACTTTGGCGACATATAGCACTTATTCCAAAGAAAAAGACAAAAAATTGAAGGTGAAAAAAGGAGGAAATACCTTTGTTTGGAACACTAGGGGGAAATCAGCTGAAAAGTTAAAGGGAATGATTTTGTGGTGGGCCAGCCTTAGTGGCCCTAAAGCAGTACCTGGAGATTATAAAGTCAGTTTAAATGTAAAAGGCAATACTACAACGGAAACCTTTACCATTCTTCCAGACCCAAGAGCAGAGGCAACGGTTGCTGATATGCAAAAACAATATGATTTTATTAGTGATGTGAATAAAACGGTAGACAAAGCGCATCAATCCATCAAGAAAATTGGAAAAATAAAAGATCAATTGGATGCTTTTAGCAAACAGAATAAGGATAATGAGGCAACCAAAGATTTGGTGGAAAAAGCCGAAAAAATGAAAGAAAGTTTTGAGGAAGTAGAAAAGGCATTGTACCAAACTAAAAATCAGAGCAATCAAGACCCTCTTAATTTTCCTATTAAGTTGACCAATAAATTAGGCCACTTGAACAGTTTAGTGGGACTGGACGATTTTCCGCCAACAGAACAAGATATTGCAGTAAAAAATGAATTGACAGCACAGATCAATACACAATTAAAGGCTTTTGATGAATTAGTGGATAAGGAAATCAAAGAGTTTAATGAAGCATTCAATAATCTAAAGCTTGATTATTTATTTTTAGAAGAGTGATTTGATTTTTGTCCTTAAAATGATACTTTTTAACTCCGCCCAATATGACAACCATATTTATTATTCTATACGGTCATATAGGGCGGAGTTAATATATTAGGTTGTAGATTTGACAAGGTTGAAGAATTAAGAAAAGCTAAATGATAGAACATTACAACTACATAAAAGCACTGCACCTTATCTTTGTGATTACATGGTTTGCAGGCTTGTTCTATATTCCTAGACTGTTTATTTATCATATTGAAGCTTCACAAAAACCGTCACCTGAAAAAGAAATATTGAGTGAGCAGCTAAAGTTGATGACCAAACGATTATGGAACATCATTACGTGGCCATCAGCAATATTGGCTACTTTATTTGCCATTTGGTTGTTAATTTTAATGCCGGGGTTGTTGCAACAGCCTTGGATGCATGTAAAACTTGGGTTTGTAGTGCTACTGTGGATATATCACCTTAAAAATCATCAGATTTATACACAATTGCAGCAAGATGAGGTAAAATACACCTCTCGTTTTATGCGAATCTGGAATGAAGGCGCCACGCTGATCTTGTTTGCCATTATCTTTTTGGTCATTCTTAAAAATGCCTTTAACTGGATTTTTGGAGTTGTAGGTATTTTGGTTCTGGGAATTTTATTAACCCTCGGCATTAAACTCTATAAAAGAATAAGGGACAAGAACCCCAATGCTTGATAAATTCCAAAAGTCAAAATTCAAGTTTTTGCCAAATGGCTTTGGCTCGATAATTGTTATCTTTAACATTAAATTATTAGGCTCTTGTTGAAGAAACTATCGCTTAGATCCAGAATATTTATTTCCATGATATTATTGGTGCTTATCGCATCGGTACTTATTGCAGGAGTATCTATTTATCAATACAGAGAGCAATCTAAAGATTACCATAAAGGAAAATTAGAACGAAAAGAAGGGCAGATAAAGCAAAGTGTCTACTATACGCTTCAAGAGACCACATACCCGGTTACCACAGAAAATCTAGCACATATTTTTAGGGATGAGATTTTTAAGATAGCAGATGTACAAAATGTAAATTTCAATATCTATGATTTAGAAGGGCAACTCATAATAAAGTCTCGTCCCAAACTTGTCAATGATTCTATTTCTACCTGTCTGGATGCATATGTGCTCAATAATTTATCGGCCAGTGTAACTAAGCGTTTTGTGGAACAAAACACTACGGCAGGAGATAATTACCAAGCCTCTTATACATATATAAACGACAATAAATTTAAACCAATAGGGATACTTAACCTTCCTTATTTTGAGGACAATTCCTTTAATGAAAAGGAACTGCGAGAATTGTTGATGCGTTTGGCATGGGTTTATTTATTAATGCTCTTGGCAGCTATTACTCTGGCTTATTTTATTTCCAAATACATAACACGTTCTTTACAGACTATTTCTGATAAAATGACCCAAACGGACCTGACCAAAAGGAACGAAAAAATATTTGTAAAGAACCCAAGTTTAGAGGTTGGGAAATTGATCGATTCTTATAATGGAATGATTGATGAGCTGGAATTAAGTGCGGTAAAACTGGCTAGAAGTGAAAGAGAACAGGCATGGCGGGAAATGGCCAAGCAAGTGGCACATGAAATTAAAAACCCGTTGACCCCAATGCGATTGACAGTGCAAAGTTTTGAACACAAATTTGATCTCAAAGACCCAAACATTGAAACCAAAGTAAAAGAGTATTCAAAAACACTAATCCAACAAATAGATACACTGAGCAGTATAGCATCGGCTTTTTCCAATTTTGCCGATATGCCAGCACAACAAAATGAAACCTTGAATGTGGTGAAAATCGTAAAATTGGCGTTGGATATTTTTAATGAAGATTACATTCATTTTATTACCGATGAAAAAGAAATAGTGGCAAAACTAGATAGGACCCAGTTGATAAGAGTGGTCACCAATCTTGTTAAAAATGCGATACAGGCTGTTCCAGATGTGGCATCACCAAGAATTTTGGTTTCTGTATCATCAGAAAAAGAGTATATAAAAATTTCCGTGGCTGATAATGGTATCGGCATAGGAGATGATGTAAAAGATAAGGTCTTTGAGCCTAAATTTACTACCAAAACCAGTGGTATGGGACTTGGATTGGGAATGGTAAAGAATATTGTGGAAACGTATAAGGGAGACATTAAATTTACTTCGCAATACGGAAAAGGAACTGTGTTTACGGTTAGGTTTCCCAAAGAACAAACTACATAATTACTTCAAAATATGAAAGCAAATAATTAGGCTTATGAAATACCAAAACTTACTGATAGAGAGAGAAAATCATTTGGCCATTGTCACCATCAATAGGCCAAATAAATTAAATGCACTTAACAAGGATACTATCCGAGAGCTTCATGATGCATTTAAAACCCTAGAAAAAGAGAAGAAAGTAAAAGTTATTATTGTTACAGGAAGTGGAAAAAAAGCTTTTGTTGCTGGGGCAGATATTGCAGAATTTGCAAATTTTTCAGTAAAAAAAGGAGCAAAATTGGCAGCTAAAGGGCAAGAGCTGTTGTTCAATTTTATAGAAGATCTTTCTACTCCCGTTATTGCAGCAGTAAATGGATATGCTCTGGGTGGTGGTTTGGAACTGGCAATGGCCTGTCATTTTAGAATAGCCAGCGACAATGCCAAAATGGGACTTCCTGAGGTTTCCCTTGGCGTAATCCCTGGGTATGGCGGTACGCAAAGGTTACCACAATTAATAGGCAAAGGAAGGGCTATGGAACTTATTATGACTGCGGGCATGATAGACTCGGACAAAGCAGTTGCATATGGTTTGGTAAACCAAGTAGTAGCTTTAGAAGAATTGTTGCCAACTTGTAAGAAGATAGCAAGCAGGATATCGAATAATTCAAGTGTTGCAATAAAATATGCAATAAAAGCTGTAAATGCTGGTTTTAACAGTGATGTTAATGGTTACAATGCCGAAATTGAGGCATTTGGAACCTGCTTTGGAACCGCTGATTTTAAAGAAGGCACATCGGCCTTTTTAGAAAAAAGAAAAGCAGGTTTTCAAGGAAAATAACACAACCTAATTTTAACCAAATCAAACTAATGAAAAATAGAATTGTTCTTGTTCTCGTTTTTTTTATTGGAGTATTGGGCAGTGCCCAAAAAATGCCAGTCACCTATAATTTTGGAGAGAAATTTAGCGATCGCTATAAGTATTCCAATTTGTTGTCCATGTCAGAAGATGGTAAGGGAGGCTCGGTTTTAGTACGTAACTATTACACAGGAATGATTTTAAAGCCCAAAGGGTTTTTTATTGAGCATTACAATGAGAATTTGGAGTTGGTTTCAGAATACAATTATAAATATAAAAGTGACGGGTTTGTGAATGCCTATGTAAAGAACGGGCAATTATATATGCTATTCTTAGAATACAACATAGATGCGTTGTCCTATGAATATACAATTCACCGAAGCCCAATTTTTGAGTATAACTTTACAATAGAGAACATATTATCTATTTCCTCTGATATGGTAGGTAATCCATTGGACAAAAATTATTACAATAGAAATTTTTCTAAAGGCTTTACAACAACCGTTTTGTTCAATAAGGACAAATCAGCATTTGTAATCAGTACACATTTCAAAAAAAGAAAGGTAAACCAACATCATATTTATTTGTTCAATTCAAGTGCAAAAAAGATATTTGATCATGATTTTTCAGCTGAAGTTGAGGAAAAAAACTATGCCTTTGAGAATATTGTCATAAGCAAGGATGTCTCTAAAGCATACATTGTAGGCAAGGCATATTTTAAAAAGAAACGTTTTACAGCTTTAGAACGTAAGTTTCAATATGAACTGATACAAGTTTCTGCAACTGGGGCAAAAACACAGACTTTTGATGAAGCAGGTAAATATTCTGAAGCTTTAATCCCTATATTGACCGATGATAGATTAATCTGTGTTGGTTTTTATGCGGATCGTAAAGATAACAGGTATAATGGCCTTTCTTATTTTGATATTGACCCTTATAGTTTGGCAATAAAGACAAAAAAATACAACCCTTTTTCACAACAATTTATGGATGACAAGTTTGGCCGTGATGAAGAAAGGAAAATTCAAAATTTAGTTTTTAAGAATGTGAACATTACATCTGATAATGAGATTCTTTTTAATGCAGAAGAGTATTTTGTTACCAATAGTGTACAACAGGGACCTACAGGGACTCGTTTAAAAGTAACTAGGTACCATCATAATGATATGGTTGGCGCAAAATTGGATGCCAATGGAAACATGGAATGGGTAAGAAATATCAATAAGTCAGAGGTTACCCAAAATGATGGAGCCTATGCCTCATATAGCTCTTATGTTCTTGGAGATGATACTTATTTCTTTATTAGTACAGCCTCAGAAAACCCACAGTTGATAAATAATGAGCGACTTATTTTTAGACAGGGAATGAGCAGGAACCGTAATGTTTTCTTGATTCGCTTAGATGGTAATGGCAAAATGGACTATGAAAAACTCATTGACAATAAAGAAGCCCGTCTTCCATTGATGGTGTCTAAGCCTTTGATGTTTCAAAATAAAAATGATATTTTGTTTTATGCCAAAAGAGGGTCTAAAAAGCAATTGGTAAAAGTGGCTTTTTAGGACATAATTCTTTCTTGTTAAATTTTAATTTCGATATTCAAAAAATAGGAAATATTCCATAATTTTGGAATAAATCCATATTTTGAATCAAAACAACTACCTAAAAGGACGTGGTGCCCAAGAAAATACCCACAACAAATTCCTAAAGCACATTTACGAAACCCGAGATGATTTCCTTGAGTTTTGCCGTATTGAAGGTGAAGAAGCGGATAATAATAGAACCCAATATATTCCTATTTTTCCAAAAACCATTGTAAACAAAGTTACGAGTCCAGATGTTGGGATGATGCATTCCATGAATCCATATCAGGGATGTGAACACGGTTGTATTTATTGCTATGCACGCAACTCACATGAGTATTGGGGATATAGTGCCGGCTTGGATTTTGAAAGAAAGATTCTAATCAAAAAAGATGCTCCTAGACTTTTAGAAGAGAAACTAAAAAGTAAAAGATGGGAGGGTGAAACTATTGTGCTTTCTGGGAATACGGATTGTTACCAACCTGCCGAGCAACAATTTAAAATTACAAGGGCATGTTTAGAAGTGTTTTTAAAGTATAGACATCCCGTGGGCATCATCACAAAAAACGCATTGATTCTTAGGGATTTAGATGTGTTAAAAGAACTAACAATGCATCAATTGATTGCTGTAAACGTATCTGTGACAACACTTTCAGAAAAAACAAGGCGAATTTTGGAACCACGTACCACAACCATTAAAAAACGTTTGGAAACCATTAGGGTGTTATCTGAGAACAATATTCCGGTCAATGCCATGTTGGCTCCTATAATTCCAGGAATCAATAGTCATGAAATCATGAACCTTGCCAAAGCAGTCTCGGAAAACGGCGCGCTATCTTTTGGATTTACTGTAGTGCGTCTCAACGGTGCCATTGGCGCTATTTTTAC
>CAYNLI010000115.1:0-8438 GCA_964398035.1 uncultured Flavobacteriaceae bacterium
AATAGCCATTTTTTCTGCATAATTGGTCACTAACATAAAACCTCCTAAAAGTAACAACCAGTTCATACCATCAGTTAGGGATAAAGCTAGGTTTACAATAGCGTCAATTTGAAAAAACAAGGTCTCAACCAGTATAAAAAGCAATACGGCTCCAGCTAAATGCGTATAGGTTTTTTTGTAAAAGGTCACTCGTGATTCATTGGTTACTTACCAATTGAATAACCTTGACTTCATTATTATCCATGAATTTACATTTAAGTTGTTAATTTAACTTACATGTCGAGTTTTTTATTGTGTTTAGGGGGTGAAAAGCAGATTTAATCGATTTATGAAGCTGTAACTCCTTTTTCATTTGGTCGTTTTTTTTTCCATATTGGTAATTTATAGACTAATTTTAGAGCATGAAAAAATACTACACCATTATTTTTCTGTTTATTTTTTGCTGGATGAATACACTTTTACATTCCCAAGAAGTAAGAATTTTCACTATAGATGATTTTGATTTAAAAGGAGATGTAAAATCTTGTACAGTAATTACCAACTATGGCAAGGAAGAGTTTGATTTTGATGAAAATGGATATTTGACCAAACTGGTCACTCGTTACAATGATATGGACTACGCTATTACATATTATAAATATGATAATGAGGAGTTGATTGAAAAAAGAGAGGAAAACTATAGGGATGGGGAATTTGATGAAAGTACATCTATTGCCAATTTCTATGAAATTGACACTATTCCCAGTAGAAAAGTTACGGAAAAAATATTTTCATATAATAAAGAGCCTTTAGATCAGTACAAGTATAGCTATAATTTAGATGGTAAACTGGCTTCTATTAAACAGACAAATAATGAAGGTATAGATGAAACTATTGTAGAATATGCAGGCTATAAAGGAGAAAGTACAATATCTTATCTTTTGGACGGAGTTGTCCAAAAATCGATTAGAACCTCAGAAAGGAAAAGAAAAGGAGTTGTTCAAAAAATAGTATTGATCAAAGAGTTTTTGGAAGGCGAACCAATAAGAGCTTTTGAAGAAACGTATGATGCCAATGACAAATTAATATCAGAAGTGAAATTTGCTTATGATATTGAAACTAAGGAGTTTGCACTAGAGGAAAAAATAATATATCATTACGATGAAGTTGGGGTATTGGATAGAACTATATTAAAGAGAGGAGAACATGAGGCTTTGATAAAAGATTATATTTATCAGTATGATGGTTCTATCTTTAAAAATTGGGTAAAACAAATCATAACTCCAGACAATACATATACTACTAGGAAGATTGAGTACTATTTAAGATTGGAGTTGACGGAAGAAAAATAGAATTTTCTTATATATATAAAGGACATATTTAATAAAAAATACGCCCTTTTTAACACTGTGCCATAGCGTTATTTATTTTGAAGAAGCCGAAGCGCATTTTTGTAATGTTTCCAATGCTTTTGTTTGTATAGCAATGGCTTGTTGTAAATAGTAGCTTCTGGTTTCTGCTAATGTTTCATTGTTCAATAAGGCATCTTTTCTAGGGACATAGCTGTTCATAATTGCTATTGCATTGTCACAACCATATATGGATGCCAATTCCTTTATGTTTTTTTCAAAACGATCCAACGATTGTTCAGCCACTCTTTTAAGCCTAAACTGTTCTTCCAATTCCATTTGGCGGTTAGCGCGGACTTCATTGGCCAGCACACGTTGCTTTTCTATTTTTTGTTCTAAGGTACGTTGTTGTTCAATTAACTTTTGTTGTTCTTCTTCCAACCTTTTCTGTTGTTCATTAAGATTTTGACTTTCCATTACAATATCACTTGTTCCTTCTAGAGCAATATCAGAACTACTTTCTACTGAATAATTGATTGCTATACTAGTACCAGAACAAATATCCATAGCCGTAAGTGCATCTTGGGCATTACCAAAAGCTTTCTTTGTATAATATCTTCCAGCGTCCCAATCTTCTGGGTCAATGGCACTTTCTAAACTTTCTATACCGTCCAATATGGGATTTATAGCTTCAGTACAACCACAATTTTCAACAAGTTTTTGGGTTTTTTTAAATGCTTCCAATGCTCTTTCCGCATAATATTTTTGGTGGTCAAAGTTATCAGCCTTCAATCCTTTTTTTGCGTGGGATAAGGCATAGGCTGCTGAGGAATATGCTGTGTCACAATTGGCAGCAGACATAAACGAACATGATACTAGGGAAATTAGAAGGATTAACTTTTTCATTCTTCGGTCAAGTTTTAATTAATTGATTTGGACGGTGCAAAATCGGGAGGATTACTGAAAAAAGAAAAAAAATGTGGTAAACCAGCTAATGTTTGTGGTTAAAATGAAGTAGATGTTCACTTCATCGATATTTACCTATAAGCTTAAACAACAAGAAGCTTTAATTTTCACTTTTCCATTCCTCTCGTAAAATCCCATAAAGGCAAGTATTTCTTTTAAAACCATCCAATAAATAGACATTTTGGCGTAGAATTCCCTTTAATATTGCACCTAGTTTTTCAACTGCTTTTCTGGATGCTATATTGCGTTCGTCCACACGGAATTCAATCTTTTCAAAGTCCAATGCGTTAAAGGCATAATCAAGCATTAAAGATTTTATATGTCCGTTTAATCCTGAGTCATGAAATTCTTTTCCAATCCATGTAGAGCCTATTTCCAATACCTTGTTTTTCCAATCAATTCCCATATAACGAGAACTTCCTGCATATTTTTCATTCTTCTTATCAAATATGATAAAAGGAATGGCCAGTTCTTTTTTTTTGCTGTTCCAAAGCAGTTTCAACATAGTTTTTTAAGCCTGCAGGAGTTTCTATGTTTGATGGAGAATATTGCACCAATTTTTCTTGTGAAGCAATAGGGTATAAGTGGTGATGGTTCTCCAAGGTCAGCGGAGAAAGTTTTACAAAATCATTCTCTAAAATGATAGGAGGTAATTGCATTATACTAGTTGGTTAATAATTTTATTTTTTACTTCATGACCACCGTCAAAGATAATTTGTTTGGCCTTTCCTTTAAATAAAATTTCAATCTTCTTTTTTTCTTCTTTTAAGCGTTCTTCTGTTAAATATTGATCTTTATCTCCCATGATAACAGATACTGAGGTTTTGTTTTCTAGAAAGTCAAATTGTGCTGAGGTAAATTCATTGGGAATTCCACCTGCATAAAGTACTAGTTGGCTACAATTAATTTTATTTTTTGCTACCCACCGTGTAGCAATAGAGACCCCTTGAGAGAATCCAAAAACAATCAAATTACAATGAGAAGGAATATTTTCAGCCTTATAAACTTCATTTATATAAGCAAGTAGATTACCAGTTTCAGTTACAGTATTTTCTTTAGTCAACCAGCTTGCACCTACATGTTTGTATTGGTTGTTGAGATAGTATTTAGATGGTGCTTGTGGCGCAATAATATAGTTTTCTTCAGGTGGCAGTTCATTGAAATATTTAAGAAAGTACCTGCTTAAATAACCTATTCCGTGGAAAATCAACCACACATTTTTTGTTTTCTCTGTAAGTTGGTTTAGACAAGAATAGGAAGCAGATGTTGTATATGTAATTTGTTTTTCTAAAGGTTTCATAAGACAAAAATCAAAAGGTAAAGTAATGGCTTTTATTGATTATGTTATGCTTAATTTTACAAAAACATGAGGAGATGAATGATTATAAAGAGAAAATCCTAAAAATATGTAATGATAATTGCAAAGGGACTTTAATGGAAACTTTGGAAATTGAATATGTTGATGTTGGGGAGAATTTTTTGGTAGGAAAAATGCCTGTTACCTCTAAAGTCTTTCAGCCAGATGGCGTATTGCATGGAGGTGCAACTGTTGCTCTTGCGGAGAGTGTGGGCAGTGCGGCGTCTTACATTTTTTTAAATGGGCAGGAGTTTTTTGTTCGCGGAATTGAGATAGCTGCCAATCATGTAAAAAGTGCTAAAGATGGGAATGTATTTGCCAAGGCTGTTATTTTGCACAAAGGAAGAACAACTCAACTTTGGGAAATTAAAATTACGGACGACAATGATGATTTGATTTCTGTTTGTAAACTCACTACTATAACGCTTCCTAGAAAGTAATATGTTTTCTGATTTTCTTAATAAAATTAATGCTCACTTTTCTAAAAAGTTACCTTTTGTGGCTTATAGAAAGCCAGGGGAAGAGATGGTAAAAGCCATTTTTCAAAAGGATGATGAACTACATCACATAAAGTCCTATACAGAAATAGGTTTTGTATTTAATGCCTTTGATTCTACAGCTCCCATTTTATTACAAGTAGATGAAAAATTTGAAGCGGTATATCAATCAAAAAATGAGAGTGATATAAGCGTTGGTCAATCTTTAAAAAAGGATATAGATAAAAAGGAGTTCTATATTGATTTTGTGAAAAAAGCCATAGAAAAGATAAATAAAGGAGTTTTTGAAAAAGTAGTGCTTTCCAGAAAAATTGAAATTGCGACCAGTAGAAAACCTTTAGAACTGTTCCAGACGTTATTGGCCATGTATCCATCCGCTTTTTGTTATATATGGTATCATCCAAAAGTTGGATTATGGTTGGGTGCCACACCAGAAATCTTGTTAAAAACAGAAAATAAAAGAATTACCACAATGTCTTTGGCGGGAACTAAAGCATATATACTTAATGAGGAGCCTGTTTGGGAAGAAAAGGAAGTGAATGAGCAAGCTTTGGTAACGCAATATATCGCCAACGCTTTGGATGGGAAAATTGAAAAGGCAATTATTTCTGAAAGAGAATCAATAAGAGCGGGCAATGTATGGCATTTAAGAAGTTCTATTTCTGGAATTATGAAAACAAATTTAAAAGAGATTGTGGGCGCATTGCACCCAACACCGGCAGTTTGTGGGTTGCCAAAAGAAACTTCCAAAGCCTTTATTTTAAAGAATGAAGGGTATAAAAGAGAGTATTATACTGGTTTTTTGGGAGAGCTTAATTTTAAAGAGGAAAAGGAAAGAACAGCTACAAGTAGAAATCAAGAGAGTAAAGCCTATAAAACCATTATAACTAAAAGCCGATTATTTGTAAATCTGCGTTGTATGCAAATAATGGATAAAAAGGTTATGATTTATGTTGGGGGTGGAGTTACCAATAAATCTGTTCCAGAAAAAGAGTGGGAAGAAACGGTAATTAAGAGTACAACAATGGGTAATGTAATTGCATAAAATCTTGGGAAAGTTACCCCATCATTGTATTTTTGCTATTCATGAAATATTCCAGCATTCCATCGGCACAAAGCACACTTCATCATTGCAAGGCCAAGGATATTAAAAATATTGTCATTTCCCCAGGTTCTAGAAATGCGCCATTGATTATAGGTTTTTCTGAAGATGCTTTTTTTAATTGTTTTAGTATTGTTGATGAACGTTGTGCTGCATTTTTTGCATTAGGCATGGCACAACAGCAACAAGAACCAGTAGTCTTAGTTTGTACTTCTGGCAGTGCATTGTTGAATTACTATCCCGCTATAGCAGAAGCTTTTTATAGTGATGTTCCATTGATTGTAATATCAGCGGATAGACCAAGCCATAAGATTGATATTGGTGATGGACAGACCATTCGCCAAGAAAATGTTTTTAAAAATCATATCGGTTATTCGGCTATTTTAAAGTTGGATATTTCACATGCTACTAAAAGATTGGAAGTTGAAAATGAATCTTTGTTTTTGGGTCTGGAAAGTATTGAAGTAGAGCAGGAGACCATCCAAGCCTATAATGACCAAGAATTGAACACGGCTTTTAATACCGCTATTTCTAACAATATTCCTGTACATATAAACATTCCTTTTGAGGAACCTTTGTACAATGTTGTTGAAACTACTACTTGTATTTCTTCGGAAATTTTAAATGAATTGGAAGAAAATGTGTCAAAGTTTGATTTAAAGAATTTAGCACAAGTATGGAATAGATCTGAAAGAAAAATGGTTTTGGTAGGAGTAAATTCCCCCAATATTGTAGAACAACAATTTTTAGATGAGCTGGCAAAAGATGGCTCCGTATTAGTGTTCACTGAGACAACATCCAATCTGCACCACCCTAATTTTTTCCCTTGCATAGATAGTATAATTGCTCCTATTGAAAAATCTAAAAATAAAGATGCGCTTTTTGAAAATTTGCGACCAGATATTTTGCTCACATTTGGAGGATTGATTGTATCAAAAAAAATAAAAGCATTTTTACGCCAATACAAACCAAAACAACATTGGCATATTGATAGCAAAAAAGCGTATGACACATTTTTTTGTCTTACCCATCATTTAAAACTGGATGTCAATACTTTTTTTCATGGTTTTTTTGATTTGGCTAAAAATGTAGAAAGCACCTATTATGAATATTGGCAAAAAAGAAAGAAAAGCTACAAAGTAAAAAGAGAAGAATATTTAAATAATATACCTTTTTCTGATTTGTTGGCCTTTAATGTTTTGATAAAAAGCATTCCAGACAATTACTTGGTGCAATTGGCCAATAGTTCAACAATACGATATGCACAGTTATTTGATTTAAAAACTTCTCTGCATATTTACTGTAATAGAGGAACCAGTGGTATAGATGGGAACACATCAACAGCTATAGGAGCATCAATATACTATGAAGCCCCAGCATTATTGGTGACAGGTGATTTAAGCTTCTTTTATGATAGTAATGGTCTGTGGAACACATACATTAAGCCCAATTTTAGAATTATACTGATCAATAATGGAGGAGGTGGAATATTTAGAATACTACCAGGGAAAGAAAATACAGAGAAGTATGAAACGTATTTTGAAACCGCACATGGAATGGATGCTTCCCATCTATGTAAGATGCATAATATAGAATATGTTTGTGTTAAGGATAAGGATAGTTTAATGAGTGTTGTATCTACTTTTTATGAAAAATCTGATACCCCTAAGCTTTTAGAGATTAAAACCCCAAGATTATTGAATGACAAAATTTTGCTTAGTTATTTTGATTTTATATCTTTAGAAGAATATTAACTAAATTACATAATAACACTAATTAATTATGAGTAAAAGAGACGAATTAATCGTAAAGTACGCAGCTGACATTAAAGATAAATTAGGACAGACTCCAGACATGGACTTATTGACAAAAGTGGCCATAGGATTGGGTCCAGCCATATATAACAAAGATGCTTCCAAAGTTTCTGGAACTGATGATAAAGAATTAGAGACTGTTAAGAATAATTTTTTAATGAAAAAATTGGGTATGAGTGATAGCCCTAAATTAATGGAAGGCATCAATAGTGTTATTGATAAATATGGTAGGTCTGAGAAAAGTAAATACCGTGCAGTTGTATATTATGCGTTAGCAAAGCACTTTGGAAAAGAATCTATCTATAACTAATAGGTTTATACAAAATAATAAAGCCGTTCTTTTAGAACGGCTTTTTTTATATCCAAGGTTTAACAATACCTTTGCCAAATGATAGAATTAGGAAACTATAATACATTAAAAATAGTTAGAGACACAAGCGTGGGTCTTTTTTTGGAAGATGATGAAGGTACAGACGTGCTGTTACCCAACAAATATGTTCCAGAAACCTATGAAATAGAAGATGAAATCTCTGTTTTTTGCTATTTGGACTATGATGAGAGGCCTATTTCCACAACATTGATACCTTATATAATCAGAAATACTTTTGCATTGCTTAAAGTAGCAGAAGTAAATGATTATGGAGCTTTTATGGATTGGGGATTGGAGAAGCATCTTTTAGTGCCGTTTAGGGAACAAAGAGATAAAATGAAAGATGGGCAGTGGTATGTGGTCTACTGCTATTTGGATGAAAAATCATTCAGATTGGTTGCTTCTAATAAGTTGAACAAATTTTTAAGCAATGAAAGTCTAACAGTTGAGCAAAATGAAGAAGTGGATTTAGTAGTTACTAGTAAAACAGATTTGGGTTGGGAAGTTATTATAAACAACACCTATAAAGGATTGGTTTTTTTTAATGATGTACACAAGAAAATAGCAGTTGGTGACGTAACAAAAGGTTATATAAAAAATATCCGTCCAGATAACAAGATAGATGTTTCCTTAGAACCTATTGGGCATAAAAGTTTAGAGCCAGCGGCAAACATAATTTATGAAAAACTGGTAGCTAATAATGGTTTTTTAGACTTGCATGATAAGTCAGATCCTGAGAAAATTAAAAAAGTACTACAGATGAGCAAGAAAATGTTTAAAAGAGGTGTTGGAATATTGTACAAGGAAAGAAAAATTGAAATTACCGAAGACGGAATCAAAAAATTATAAATAGAATTTCAATACTTGTTTTAAATAACCCTAACGGAATGGTTTCTAAATAAATATAGCGAATAAAACGATGCAAATAAATTTAAATTTTTGTAAAAAAAACCTAAGTACATGACAAAAAATGAGTTATGTCTATATCCCTTGTTTTAAGGGCA
>CAYNLI010000116.1:0-8020 GCA_964398035.1 uncultured Flavobacteriaceae bacterium
ATGAATATTTTATGCAGGAAAAAATACCACCCCACTAGATGAATCCCTTCTAGCTCCAGTAACAGAATTTAATACATTGGTTTCGTTCTCTATCCGTAAAACCCCCATTAAAGCAAAAACCAACGCTTCTTTAAATTCTATAAGGGTAGGAGAGGGAACAACTACTTGTATGTCACTGCCCACTTTTTCTTGGAGGGTTTTAATCATAAAACTATTTAGTGCCCCACCACCAGTAACCCAAAGGGTGCTTTTTTTAACAGTGTTTTCTTTTACTTGTATGGCAACTTGTTCGCAAAGATGATGAATACATGTGTGCAACAGGTTTTCTATGCTATCTTCTGTGCCGTCCACAATAGGCACTACTTTTTCCACAAACCACTCATAACCTGTAGATTTAGGAAAGGGTAATTTATAATAGTCCAATGCATTTAGTTCTTGTAACAAATTGGTATTAATGCTACCTGTTTTTGCCATTGCCCCATTTTTGTCATAGGCCAAATCTATCTTTTGGGTAATATGGTTGAGCACCATATTGGCAAGACCTATATCATAGGCCACCCGTTTCCCGTTATGCTCAAAAGATACATTGCTAATGCCCCCCAGATTCAAACAAAAATCATAATCCCCAAAGAAAAGTTGGTCGCCAATAGGCACCAATGGCGCACCTTGTCCGCCCAATGCCACATCATTGGTTCTAAAATCACAAATTGTTTTGTGACCACTTGCATTGGCCAAATGTTGTCCTGCACCAATTTGGTAGGTCAATCCCTTTTCCGGTCTGTGGTGTACAGTATGTCCGTGGCTGGCAATAAAATCGACCTTTAGATTATTTGTGTTAATAAATTCTTTGGTCTGCTTTCCCAACCATGTGCCGTACCAATTGTTGTAAACCAGCAACTCTTCTGCATTTAGCGTAATAGCATTTTTTAATTTGGAGCTCATTTCTGGGGAGTAGGAAATGCTATGGGTTTTCTCAATGGAAAAACCCCATTTGCCCTTGTTTTCCCAGATATGGCAATAAGCAAGATCCAGTCCATCTAAAGAAGTGCCAGACATTAACCCAATAACCTTGTGTATTTTCATATTATGAATGTATTGTAACCGGTAGCTTTCCTTTCGCTTTTATTTTTTCCAAGAAATGGTTGGCTGCATTCTCCTGAAAGACCTCAAAATCTTGGTAGGCTATCACCACTGCTTTGGCTTTCTCAAAATTAATGATATTTAGCACATAGGGATTGCCAAAAAGATAGAGCACCACATTTTTAGTGTCCAATAATCTTTTCAACGTTTCTAGGTCAGCATCAAGGATTTCAAAATTGTCTTTAGGTTTTATTTTTGGTGGAAATAAGGCGACAAGGACATTCTCGGAGTTTTCGGTTTTATCAGGAATCAATTTAAAAAACTCATTTTCAATTTCTTTTCCCAAAACAACTTTTGAGAAACCTTCTTTTCTAAAATTATTGATTACATCATCATTTCCACTATACAGTGTAAGGCTTTCTTGTGCTATTTTTTTATTAAGATTTTCGGGGGTAGTTAATTCTTGCTTATCAGAAAAACTGTTCTCTAATCCCTTTTTTTTGAGTTCCCATACACGTTCAAAACTTTTTTCAATTTGGGTTTCGGTTGCGTTTTTTATAATGGTATGGATACCTTCAGCTACATTCTCTGTAAAACAAAGGATATCGTTCCCAGCATCAAAGGCAGTCCATTCTAAATCACCTTTTACAGGAAACATTTTGGATACGCTGTGCATGTTCAAGGCATCGGTGATGACAATGCCATCAAAACCGAGTTCTTTTCTCAACACGCCATCAATAATTGCCTTGGAAATGGTTGCAGGCACTTTTTTGCCATGGCTCAATGCGGGAACGGACAAATGCCCTACCATAACGGCATCCACATTATTATCTTTAATAAGCGCTGCAAAGGGGTACAACTCGTTCTCCAGTAATTCTTCTTTGGATTTTTCTATCAAAGGAAGTCCAAGATGTGAATCGGTTGCTGTATCACCATGCCCGGGAAAATGTTTAATGGAGGTCAATACACCTTCACTCTTTGTCCCGTTGATAAAAGCTGTGGCTTTTTCCAGTACTTTATCTCTATCTGCCCCAAAGGATCGATACCCAATAACAGGGTTGTTAGGATTGTTATTGATGTCCACAACTGGGGAGAGGTTCCAATGAATGCCAGCTAGTTTACAGTCTTGTGCAATGCTTTTACCTACTTCAAGAATTAAATCGGTATTATTGTTGATTGCCCCCAAAGTGATGGCGTACGGATATTGAGGTGTGTTTTCTATGCGCATCGCCAACCCCCATTCGGCATCTATACTAATCAATAAGGGATGTTTTGAAGCTTTTTGATAGCGAGCGATAAGTCTTTTTAGCGTATCAAAACTTTGTTCGTTGTACACTATGGCTTTTGCACCTTCAAAATTTGTTGCGGCACTGGCCCTACTGTGAAAAAAGCAAAGTCCACCAATATGGTGTTCTTTGATGAGGTTTTCTATAAATTGAATTTCTTCCTCAGTATCGTTTATAAAAGCTGCGGGCATAAAAAACTGACCTACTTTTTCTTTTTTGCTTAGCGTTTGTGTAGCTTCAGCATATTGTAGCAATTTATTCATTTTCAGTTTTGGATTTTTTACCATAATCCGCAGGATATGTAATGTATTTTAAAAGAAAAATTGCTGGTAACGCAGCGATGACCACCCATACAAAAAAGCCTGAATACCCTAACCATTCTTGTATGTATCCGCTTATCATTCCAGGGAGCATCATTCCCAGTGCCATAAAGCCCGTTGCGATGGCGTAATGGGAGGTTTTTGATTTTCCTTCGGCAATATAGATGAGGTACATTAAAAAGGACGCAAAGCCAAAACCATATCCAAATTTTTCAAATATAACGGTTGCGGTAACTGCAACAATACTAGTTGTTTTTGTAAAGGCCAATATGGCATAGAGTATGTTGGGGATGTTAAGGGAAAGTATCATGGGAAACATCCATTTTTTTAATCCGTCCCTAGAAATTAGAATTCCACCTAAAATACCACCAATGGACAGCATAATAACACCTACTGTCCCAAAAATGGTTCCCATTTTTTCTGTGGAATACCCCAATCCACCTTTTGCAGTTTCATCCAACATAAAGGGAGCCGCCATTTTCACCAATTGTGATTCTCCCAAGCGGTAACATAGAATAAATGCCAAAGCAATGCCTATTCCTGGTTTATTGAAAAAGGAAACAAATACGTCTCCATAGTTTTTTGGTTTGTCTTTAGGTATTTCTTCTGAAGACTCAAATTTTGGGGTGACAAAAAAGTTTGAAACCGTAAGAAGCAACATTAAAAATGCAGTACACACCATGGTAAGTGACCATGCCTTGGTATTGTCGCCATATTTGTTTTCAAGAAAGCCAGCGATGATAACAATAAGACCTTCTCCCGTGACCATGGCCAAGCGATAAAAGGTGCTTCGCATGCCCACAAAAAACGATTGTTTTTTCTCTGTGAGCCCAAGCATATAATATCCGTCTGATGCAATATCATTGGTGGCTGATGCAAAAGCTGCCATCCAAAAACATGCTAAAGAGGTAATGAAGAATGTATTGGTGGGCAAGGATAGACCAACGCCCAATAGCGCAATGGCAATGAGCAATTGCATTCCCAAAAACCAATTTCTTTTAGTGCTCTTTAAATCTACAAACGGGCTCCATAAGGGTTTTAAAACCCATGGTAAATAGAGCCAACTGGTATAAAGACCAATTTCTGCGTTATTGATACCCAGTCTTTTGTACATGATAACAGAGACAGTCACTATTAATACATAGGGCATACCTTGGGTAAAGTACAGCACGGGAACCCAGCCCCAGGCCCATTTATCTTTTTTTATCATTTAGGAAGTTTTGTTGCATATAAAAGGCATATTTTCTTTAAAAATATGCCTTTTAAACTATTCTTGAATACGATTACTAGAATTTATACCGAACAAAACCTTCCATAGCCTCGTATTCTGCCAATCCTAATGCGTTGTATTTTCTAGCTGTTGAAGTGTTACGTTGTTCGGCACGTTGCCAAAATTCCCGTTCATCATTCCCAGGGAACATAGCGGCATCTTTTTGCGATTGGTGTTTAAAAATTGCGTTCCTTTTTCTTGCCATGTCCTTTGGACCAATGGGAATGGTCATTTCCATATCATAAATCTCCCATTCTTGCCATGCGCCACGGTACAGCCATACATAACAATCATCTAACCATTTAGCGCCTTCTTTTACCAGTTTTTCTAATGCTTTGTAGATAACGTCAAGGCAAACCCTATGTGTGCCATGTGGGTCAGAAAGGTCACCCGCTGCAAAAATTTGATTTGGCTTTATTTTGTTTAAAAGGTCGTATGTAATTTGAATATCTTCATCAGAATACGGTTTTTTCTTTACAGTTCCTGTTTCGTAGAAAGGTAGGTTTTGGAAGTGTGCATTTTCTTCAGCTACACCACAATATCTACAAGCGGCCAAAGCTTCCCCTTTACGAATTAAGCCCTTATATTGTTGAATTTCTGGGCTATCTACTTGTCCAGGGTTTTTATTTTTTAAGAACTCTCGTACTTTCTTGACCTGCTCTTGTATTGCTGTATTGTCTTTTTGTGCCTCTTTAGCAAAATCCATAAACCGAATCACTTCATCATCAAATACGGCAATGTTTCCTGAGGTTTGGTATGCTACATGCACATCATGTCCTTGGTCTACCAATCGTAAGAGTGTTCCTCCCATGGAAATAACATCATCATCTGGGTGAGGACTAAAAATAAGGGATGTTTTAGGGAAAGGATATGCTCTCTCAGGTCTGTTGCTGTCATCGGCATTGAGTTTGCCTCCAGGCCAACCAGTAATGGTTCGTTGTAATTGATTAAAAACTTTAAGGTTGATGTGCTCCGCGGAACCGATTTCAGCAATTAAATTCCCCATACCATATTCGTTATAATCTTCATTGGTAAGTTTTAAAATTGCTTTGTCCAGCTTTTCTGAAAGCCAAATAGTTGCTTTTTTAATCAACTTGTCCGTCCATTGGCATTCACTTACCAACCATGGTGTACTAACCCTTGTTAGTGCAGAGGATGCGGCTTGATCCAATATAAAATCACAATTTTTGTGGTGTTGTAAGAAAGTGGCTGGTACAGATTCGTTTACTTTACCTTCAACAGCTTGTCTAATGATTCCTGCTTTGCCTTCTCCCCATGCCATTAAGATAACCCGTCTTGCCTCCATAATAGTGCCAATTCCCATGGTTATGGCTTTTGTGGGTACATTTCCCTCCCCGAAGAAATCGCTGGCAGCATCTAATCTGGTTACTCGGTCTAAGCGTATTAGCCTAGTTTTACTGGTAATGGATGACCCAGGCTCGTTAAAGCCAACATGGCCAGTCCTCCCTATTCCAAGTATTTGAATATCTATGCCTCCAGATTCTTTTATTTTATTTTCATAATCAAAACAATATTTTCTAACATTTTCTTTGCTAATGGTTCCATTGGGGACATGTATGTTTTTCTTGTCAATATCTATATGGTCAAAAAGATGTTCATTCATAAAGCGTACATAACTGTGTATGGAATCAGGCTCCATAGGGTAGTACTCATCTAAATTGAATGTAATGACGTTTTTAAAACTTAGACCATCTTCTTTATGGAATTTCACCAAATAATCATAGACTTTGGTTGGGGTAGATCCAGTTGCCATGCCTATGACTACATTTCTATTCTCTTTTTGTCTGGTTTTAATAAGTTTTACAATTTCTTGAGCAACATAAAGTGATGCTTCTTCAGAGCTGTCATATGTCTCTGTAGTTATTTTTTCAAATTTATGAGATTCATCATATTCTCTTGCTAGTGGTAAGTCATTGGTTTCATTAATAATTGATGTAGACATAGTTGTTATTTTATTTTGATAGCCGCAAAAGTATGCAAAAAATATTGTTAATGCTGTTTTTTGCTGTTTTTAATGCGATATTTTACAATAATTTAATATTGTTGACATTAAAGAAGCATAAAACTGCAAAGTAGATTATTTTGTTATCTTTGTTTTTTATTCCCACATTGTGGGTTTAATACCCTCCCAAGTACTGGGGACTATGTCGAAATATGAATAAACATTCTTACTTAATGCCTAGTGGGCTTGCCCCGAGGTAGTTTACTAAAAATCATCTATGCTCAAAGAAGAAAGGCATAAAACTATTTTAAATGAAGTAGCACTCCACAATAGGGTGCTTTTAACAGATATAGCAGAAGCTTTGGATGTCTCAATAGATACAATACGGAGAGATGTAAAGGAGTTGGATGCTGAAAATAGACTTACAAAAGTACATGGTGGCGCCATATCACTTGGTTTTATAAATAATAGTGCAAGAAACAGCAATATTTATAAAATTGAAGATAAAACAGCAATAGCAAAAAAAGCTATTAAGTTACTGAAAGACAATAATGTCATTCTTATTGATGGCGGTACAACATGTGTAGAGCTGGCAACACAATTACCAGAACAGCTTTCCCTTACTTGTTTTACGTTAAGTTTACCTGTAGCTTTGGAGCTATTGAAGAAGCCTAATGTTGAGGTTATTTTTATAGGTGGTCAATTATCCAAAGATGCACAGATTAGTATTGGTGCCGATGCTGTACACACACTGTCCAATATAAAAGTTGACTATGGCTTTATTGGTACTGGCTATGTGGATCCTGTTTTTGGGTTGACAGAGTTTGATTATGACATAGTACAGGTGAAAAAAGCAGTGATTAATGCCTCCAAGAAAACGATACTTTTGTCCATATCAGAAAAATTGAATTCTCAACATAGATATAAAACCTGTGATATTGGGACTATAGATACTATAATTACTGAGTTAGATGCCAATAATCTTCTCTTAAAACCTTTTAAAAACCAAAATATTCAACTTTTATAATACTCCATGCCCAACAACTATAGAAAAATTACCGAGGAAGCGTCCAATCATGATGATTTAGAAAAAATGGATACTGTTTCCATTCTCCAAAATATGAACAAAGAAGATGAAAAAGTGGCAAAAGCTGTTGCTTTAACCATTCCGAAGATTACCAAACTGGTTGATGGGTTAGTGGAAAGATTTAATGAAGGAGGTCGTCTTTTTTATATAGGAGCTGGTACTAGTGGGAGATTGGGAATTTTAGATGCTTCTGAGATTCCACCAACATTTGGTATGTCATTTGACAAGGTGATAGGACTAATTGCGGGAGGTGATTCAGCTATTAGAAAAGCTGTGGAATTTGCTGAAGATGATAAAGAACAAGCTTGGAAAGACCTTATGGTTCATAATATAACAGAAAATGATACTGTGATAGGAATTGCGGCATCGGGAACTACTCCTTATGTGATTGGTGGTGTAAAAGAAGCTCGTGCCAATGGATTGTTGACGGCTTGTATCACAAACAACCCTGATTCCCCTTTGACTGAAGCTGTTGAAATTCCTATTGCGGTCAATGTAGGTCCAGAATTTGTTACGGGTAGCACCAGAATGAAAAGTGGGACTTCCCAAAAACTGGTGCTGAACATGATTTCTACAGCCCTAATGATTAAAATTGGGCGGGTAAAAGGGAATAAAATGGTCAATATGCAATTGACCAATGTTAAACTTGTAGATAGGGGAACTCGTTATTTAATTGAGGAATTGCAATTAAGTTATGAAGATGCGGAAACTGCCCTAAAAAAATATGGCTCCGTAAAGAGAGCCATAGATGCTTTAAAGTAATGAGTGAAATTATTTTGTAATTCCAGCTACCTCTTCTACTGTAACTATTTTATCATTTTTATTTCCCCAAGAGTTGGTGATGTAGTTCATAACATCTGCAATTTCCTCGTCATCCAATCCCAAAGCCATCATGGTGTTGCTATAGGTAACACCATTGACTACCATATCACCACTTCTGCCATATTTAACGCCAAAAATACTTTCCTTTCTGTTGTTCATTAGGTAATCGGATTTTGCTAATGGAGGAAAAAC
>CAYNLI010000117.1:0-8009 GCA_964398035.1 uncultured Flavobacteriaceae bacterium
AAAAATTACTACTATGAAAAAGCTTGTTAAATTAGAATTGACAGTAATTGCTTTAATACTTATTCTCTCAAGCATTGGTTCTTGCAAAAAGAAAGTTGAGAATAAAACCAATGTAAATGACCTTGCACAAGAAAGTATTGTTATCAAACCAAAAAAGAAACTTTCCAGAGATTTTAAAGCCTATTGGTATGCAGGTAATGCAGAAATAACATCATACCAATTAGAAATGGCACGGTATGGTGAAATACGAAAAGGAAAAGCAGTACTTATTTATGTAACCGAACCCTTTTTGGCTGACAAACAAGTAAAAGCAGATGGCAGTAATCCAAGCAACATCTCTGTTTTAAAATTGAACAGCACTAAAAAATTCCTTACTGGGATATACCCCTACTCTATTATGACCAGTTCTTTCTATCCAGTCCATGACAACCAACATGCTGTAAAGGTTTCAACATCAGTCCAAGAATGGTGTGGTCATATATATGCACAATTGAACAATAAGGAGAAATTTCAAATTACATCACATTCCTATTTTGAAAATGAAGCCGACCAAAAATTTGAACTGGAAAAAACTGTACTGGAAAATGAACTATGGAACAAAATAAGAATCAATCCCAGTGATTTACCTGTAGGTGATTTTATGGCTATTCCCTCTTTTGAGTATATACGATTGGGACATAAAGAATTTAAAGCCTATGCAGTAACGGCTACTTTAACAGAAAATGAAGGGCTATCCACATATGAGATAAAATACCCTGAATTCAATAGAACACTGACCATTAATTTCACATCAGTATTTCCACATACTATTGAAAGCTGGTTAGATACCTATAAAAGTGGTTTTGGCTCCAATGCAAAAACCATGTCCACAGAGGCAACAAAAATCAGCTCTTTAAAAACCCCGTATTGGCAACAAAACAAAAATGAACATCTATTTTTAAGAGATAGTCTAAGATTGTAAATACACAACAATGGAAGAATTTATCAGCAATAACCAAAGTGAAATTCTAAGTACCATAATTGGTATAGTGGTTTTTCTGATTCTAAAATTCACAATTACCATGACCATTCGTAAGATTGGTAGAAAAAGTAACATTCATGAAGGGCGTACCAAATTGGTCATTAAATATCTTTCTATTGGGTTATTTACAATATGGTTTGCTGTAACCACATTTATTTGGGGTGTTAATTATAGAGAACTTGGGATTATCTTTTCCTCGGTTTTTGCAATTCTTGGTGTGGCAATTTTTGGCACCTGGTCAATTTTGAGCAACATTACTTCTGGTATTATTTTATTTTTCTGGTTCCCATTCAAAATTGGTGATAAAATCAAAATTTTGGATAAAGATTTTTCAGAGGAGGCTACCATTCAGGATATCAAAGCATTTCATGTAGCACTTATAAAAAAAAACGGGGAATTTTTAACATATCCCAACAACCTGTTCCTCCAAAAAGGAATTCTAATTTTGCAAAAGCACGAGAATCTCACTGATTAGGAGGTTGAATCCTTAATTTCATGTTAAAGAAGTTTTAAACTTTATTGCCAAGGATGTAATCTTGCTATCTTTGATTACCAAGTAAAATATCCATCTCATGCGTAAAATATTGGTATTCGGTTTAGGAATACTTTTCGGAACTTCTTTTGCATTTTCCCAGGCTCCCAAAAAACTTTCTTCATCTGAAATTCATCAATCTATAGAAAAATTAAATTTTTTGGGAACAGCATTATACTTAGCTGCACACCCAGATGATGAAAACACAAGACTCATATCCTATCTCTCTAATCATATGAATGCTAGGACCGCTTATCTTGCCCTAACAAGGGGTGATGGTGGGCAAAACCTTATTGGTCCAGAAATCAGAGAACTATTAGGTGTTTTAAGAACTCAAGAATTATTGGGTGCAAGACGTGTAGATGGTGGCGAGCAATACTTTAGTAGAGCCAATGATTTTGGTTTTTCCAAACATCCAGATGAAACATTAAAAATTTGGAACAAAAAAGAAGTTTTGGGCGATGTGGTTTGGGCCATTAGAAATTTAAAACCTGATGTGATTATCAATCGTTTTGACCACAGAACTCCTGGATCTACTCATGGACACCACACTTCATCAGCAATGTTGAGTGTTGAAGCTTTTGATTTGGCCAATAATCCAGATGCCTATCCTGAACAATTAAAATCCACCACTACTTGGCAACCAAAAAGAGCGTTTTTTAATACCTCTTGGTGGTTTTATGGAAGTCAAGAAAATTTTGAAAAAGCAGATAAATCAAAAATGGTCAGTATGGATGTAGGTGTCTATTATCCCTCAGTAGGGCTTTCCAACAATGAAATTGCCTCTATGGCAAGTAACAATCACTTATGTCAGGGTTTTGGCAGAATAATGACCAGAGGTAGCCAAGATGAGTATATTGAACTGGTTAAAGGTGATATGCCAAATGACCAATCTAATGTGTTTGATGGCATCAATACAACATGGTCAAGGGTTAAAGGTGGTAAAGCTGTTGGTGATATTTTATATGCCATTGAAGAGAATTATGATTTCACTGATCCTGCCAAACATTTACCTCAACTTATTGAGGCTTATAAACTGATACAAGACATTTCTGATGAACATTGGAGGAATATAAAAATAAAAGAAATCAAAAAAATAATTCTTGCAGTTTCTGGCTTATATTTAGAAGCTTCTGCACAAGAAGGCTATACCAATCCTGGGGAAACTGTTAAAGTAAACATTGAAGTGTTGAACAGAAGCAGTGCAACTATCACCTTATCTTCTGTTTCCCTATCATCAGACAATGTGAATATCAGCAACACACTATTAGAAGAAAACAAAAAAACAATTCTTGAATTAGATCTTAATGTTCCTGAAAGCACAGCCTACTCTAGTCCATATTGGCTAAATGAAAAAGGAAGTTTGGGCATGTACACAGTAAAAGATAAAAGTCTTATTGGAAAACCAGAAACACCACGCCCTTTTAATGCTCATTTTGTATTGGACTTTGATGGATACCCCATAACTTTTATGAAACCTGTGATATACCATTACTCAAAACCAGATAAGGGAGAAATTTACCAAGCTTTTGAGGTGTTGCCCAAAGTAACAGCTAGTATGAATGATGATGTTATCATTTTTGCAAGTTCAAAAAGTAGGGATGTTTCAATAAAAATAAAGGCTGGGAAAGACAGTATAACAGGGCACGTACAATTAAAAGCTCCAAGTGGATGGCAAGTTTTACCAGAGAAAATAGATTTCACCATCAATCAAAAAGGAGATGCAAAAACAGTGGTCTTCAGTGTTTCTCCTCCAGAAATGGAAAGTGAAGGCGAAATAAATCCAATTATTACAGTAGATAACCAAACATTTACAAAAGAGCTTATAGAGATTGCGTATGACCATATCCCAACACAATCTGTATTGTTTCCTTCCAATGCAAAGGTAGTCCGACTGAACATTCAAAAAGTTGGTGAGAACATTGGTTATATAGTAGGTGCCGGGGATAATATCCCTGAGAGCTTAAAACAGATAGGCTACACAGTACATACCATTGACCCAAATACTATTCAGGAAGGTTCTTTGAGTAAATATGATGGCATTGTTGTGGGCATAAGAGCATACAATGTTGTAAAAGAATTGAAATTTAAGCAACACTTCTTATTGGATTATGTAAAAGAAGGCGGTAATCTTATTATTCAGTACAATACATCTGGTAGGAGAGGATTGGGAATAGACAATATAGCTCCTTACCCATTAACCGTTTCCAGAGACAGGGTTACTGATGAAAATTCTGATGTCACAATTTTAGCAAAGAACCATTCATTGGTTAACTTTCCAAATCCAATTACACAAAAAGATTTTAATGGTTGGGTACAGGAACGTGGGCTGTATTTTCCCAATGAATGGGGAAAAGAATTTACACCCATTCTTTCCATGGCAGATAAAGGTGAATCAATAAAAGAAGGAGCTTTACTGGTTGCACCATATGGCAAAGGAAACTATATATATACTGGCCTTAGCTTTTTTAGGGAATTGCCTGCGGGAGTATCTGGTGCCTATAAAATATTTGCCAATATGTTGTCTTTGGGAAAAGGAGAGTTAGAAAAAAATATTGACATTAAACGATAACCGATGAATGATAAATTTATTTGGAAAAAAGAGTACACTTTAGTTCTTGTATTGAACATATTATACGTCCTAGCTTTTTATTTTATAATGATTGCAAATAAGTAATATGGCAACACTAGATTGGGTTATACTCACCGTAACATTGCTTTTTATAGTCGGGTTTGGGGTATGGAAAACAAAGGGCAGTAAAAATGTAACTGATTACGTTCTTGGAGGCAAAGAGGCTAAATGGGGAACTATTGGGCTTTCTGTTATGGCTACACAGGCAAGTGCAATAACTTTTTTATCTACTCCGGGACAAGCTTTCCATGATGGTATGGGCTTTGTTCAATTTTACTTTGGACTACCATTGGCTATGGTTATTATTTGTCTGGTCTTTATTCCCATTTATCATAAACTGAAAGTGTTTACCGCATATGAGTTCCTAGAAACACGTTTTGATATGAAAACGCGTACACTTGCAGCCATTCTTTTTTTAATTCAAAGAGGTTTGGCCGCTGGTATTACCATTTTTGCACCTTCAATTATTCTTTCTGCCGTATTGGGATGGGATTTACGCCTGTTGAACATTATTATTGGTTTACTGGTTATTATTTATACGGTCACAGGGGGTACAAAAGCAGTAAGCGTTACCCAGAAACAACAAATGTTCATCATAATGGGTGGTATGTTCGTTGCTTTTTTCTTTATACTGGGGTATCTCCCAGCAGACATTACTTTTAGCAAAGCATTAAAAATAGCTGGTGCTAGTGATAAATTGAACATCCTTGATTTTTCTTTTAACACTGACAGTCGATATACCTTTTGGAGCGGTATTACTGGCGGTATGTTTTTGGCTTTGGCATATTTTGGTACAGATCAAAGTCAGGTGCAACGTTACCTATCTGGGAGATCAGTTAGGGAAAGTCAGTTGGGTCTTATCTTTAATGGTATTTTAAAAATTCCAATGCAATTCTTTATCCTATTGACAGGTGTCATGGTCTTTGTTTTTTACCAATATAATCCTTCTCCTTTAAATTTTAATCCAGTGGCAACCAAAACGGTTCTGGAATCGCCGTATGCTGAAGATTACCAAGCATTGCAAAAAGAACACAAAGAATTAGAGGTGGAGAAAAAAATGGCTCAAAATCAATTTTCTGTTGCTTTGGATTTAAAAGAGTATGATGCTATAATGGAAGCCAAGCAACATATGATTAGCATAAACACTAAAGATAAAAGCAACAGGGACACAGCAAAAGCTTTGATAAAAAAAGTAGGGAGTAGTGTTGAGACCAATGATAAGGATTATGTCTTTATCCATTTTATATTAAATTATTTACCAAGAGGATTGGTGGGATTGCTTTTAGCTGTAATTTTATCTGCTGCCATGTCATCTACTGCATCAGAACTAAATGCTTTGGGAACTATAACAGCATTGGATATATACAAACGAAATAGGGCTGGCAACTTCACAGAAAAACACTATGTGAACGCTTCCAAAATATTTACTTTGGCATGGGGTCTTATTGCCATTGCCATTGCCTGTGTTGCCAATCTATTTGATAATTTAATACAGTTGGTCAATATCATTGGTTCAATTTTCTATGGAAATGTTTTGGGTATTTTCTTATTGGCATTCTTCTTTAAGTTTGTAAAAGGAAATGCCGTATTTATTGCAGCCATAATTACTCAAGTTATCGTAATCCTTGGTTGGTACAATGACTGGATGTCCTATTTGTGGCTAAATGCTTTCGGTTGTGGTTTGGTCATTGCAATAGCATGTATTCTAGAAGCTTTTGATAAACTATTAAAGAATCCCCCAATAAGGACATAAAAAAAGCTCGCTATTATGCGAGCTTTTTATTTTCAATAATAAATGAAGAATTACTTAGCTCCCCACTCTTTCAAAGAATCCTTGTTCATTTTTACATAATCTGCATTGTTTGCAGCTTCTGCAGCAGCCAATGATTGTTTCGCAATCTTTATAGCTCCTTTTTTATCCCCTGCTTTAGCATAAATAAGGGATTGCTGTCTCAACTGCCAATATGCTGGAGTTTCATTCATAGAGATAGCTTTATCTATCCATTCCTTAGCTTTGTTTATATCTTTATCTGCACCTAAATAATATACAGCAGATGCAAAATAATCGTTGGCGCTTGGCCCACCCATTGCACTCTCAATAGAACTCATCACGGTAGCATCGGTAGGAACTTCAAACTTTACGCCTACATACGTTTTAGCCCAAAGCAAACCTATAACGGCAGAATTATCAGTAACATCATCAATAGATATTGTAAATGATTGTACATCCATTGATAACTCATAAACTTGGGCTGTAGTCTTAGCAGCAACTTTGCTGTCATCCCAATCTTGGGGAGCTCCACCACCATTATAATCAGTGTAAAAATATACTTCCCATGATGTAGCGCTAGGCTTTGTGAAAATTGCATAGGTACCAGCTTTTAAAGTCTGGCCATCCACAACAACATCATCACTAAAAGTAACTTTAGTTCTTGCATTTGCTCCTGTACGCCATATTGCACCATAAGGTACTAGATCTCCAAAGATTGTTCTACCTCTCATAGAAGGTCTGGAATAATCAACTGTAACATCGGTTAAACCAACTTTTTGTTCCAATTTTGAAGATGGACTTGCTGCAGGGGCTGCAATTTGTGCTTCTATAGAAGAAGAAAGAATTGCAACAAACATAAATAGAATTAGTTTTTTCATTTTTAAATTATGGATTATTGTTTCCACAAAATTAAATATAAAGAAGTCGGCTATTTGTTAATAATTCCTTAAAATACAGGATATTACTCCTTTATAAATGGTTTTGAAACAACTCCGCTTTGCAGATAAACAGTAAAGTAGTAAATAGCGGTTCTATAGATTGATATATCAATCATGTTTTCATCCATATCTTTCTCCATGGTATAAGGTAAGTCGTTGTCCTGAACTATTAAAAATAGCATTTCCTAAAACTTCATCCTTAGTATTTAATTTATATTGTAATAAATTAGAACCATAGGCCTTAAACAATACCAATACTTCTTTATTCTCTTCTTCAACTTCTTCTATATTTTCACCTTCCTCTTCAGGGATTTCAATTTGGTTATTCATTTTAAGAGAAAACAACTTTGCTTCTAAAGTTATAGGTGGGCTATTATTTACAAACTTCTCTGAAGAAATAAAAAATGTGTTTTCACCTACTTGGGCTATTGCTTCAATCTGTGCCAATCCAATATCTAAATTTGTTTTTTGAACAGTGCCATTAAATATATTTCCCTCTGAAATATTACTGACTATAGCAATAAACGGTGTTAGAATTTGGGAATACCCTACAATGAAAAGTTCATTGGTCAGTGAATTCATTGTAGCGCCTGTGACCAATCCCTGTATTGGATACATTCCCTTATTTATTGCCTTATATACTCCAGGTTCTTTTGGAACGGAATAAGCTACCGTACCATTACTTTGCCATTGCTTTGTAAAAACAATCAACTCATCATTCAACACTACCAATGCTTCTGCATCCCAATCACTATTTTGAGTAGTGGAAAAATTAATTTGATCCTCATATGAAAATTCAATTTTATCCGCTAGAATAGTTGTAGACGTAGAGTAATCAGTTTTGGAGATTCTATAAATACTTAAGTTTTGCCTATTCCCATCATTATTTCCAAAATCTCCTATGTAAATATAATTCTCATCTTGGTCTATATCCTCCCAATCCACATTTTCTGCATTGGTTATTGTAACAGTTCTTGTTATATTCAATGAAAGCGTATCTATTTCAAATAATTGGGGGGGTGTTACCTGAATCGTCAGACTGCGCAAAAACTCAACTCCTTTATTTTTAGTCCTAATGATTCCATAACTCATTAATTTTCCGTATCTTATATAGT
>CAYNLI010000118.1:0-5954 GCA_964398035.1 uncultured Flavobacteriaceae bacterium
CAATAAGGCATTTAATATGTTTTCTTCAACATCATCTTTATCCAACGATAATAACCTCCATTTAAAAGCAAATAGCAAAACAAACATTCTTAAAATTATACGCGCTTTATGTAAAACACATATTGGCATGGGAACCAAAAAAAACCATGAGCAAGTCTTAAAATATGCCTTTTTAACTGTTGAAAAAATGGATGATTTAAGGAAAGGTTTTTTTAATGATTCTGATAAACAAGTATTAGTGGAAAACGTACTTCCAATTTTTGAAAACGGTATTGAAGCAAGTTATACTTTATATACTACGCTACAAAACAAGGCTTATATAGATACAGCTTTTGTTTTCTTTGAACGAAGTAAAAGTAACATTCTTTTAGATGCCCTGTTAAAAAACAATGCGTCCATTTATGCGAACATTCCTGAAACCCTTATTGAAAAAGAAAGAATTTTAAAACTGAACATCTCTGAATTAGAGAAAGAAATAGACTTACAAGAAATTGAAGAAGAAAATAAACTTTTCACCTTAAAACGAGAGCATGAAAACCTAATCAAGGAACTAGAGACCAATTACCCTTCTTATTTTAATTTAAAATACAGAACCAATATTACGTCTATTCAGCAATTACAGAAAGGCCTAAATCCTAAAGAATGTGTTCTTTCATATTTTTATGGAGAAAAAGCCATCTATGCATTGACCATTACACATGAAAACAAAAGGCTACATAAAATTCCATACTCTAAGCAAGATAAAGCGTTGCTCATGTCATTTCAAAAATTATTGAGTAATCCAAGAAGCAACTTATCTAAACTGAACAAATTATCATATAATATTTACCAAAAACTAGTATCCCCATGCCTTGAAGGCTTAAAAGTTGAAAACTTATTAATCATCCCAGACGGTTTTTTGCAAACTATTCCTTTTGGTGCCTTTAACACCAAAGAAAATAGCACCATATATTTACTTGAAAAATTTAGTATAAGCTATGTGAATTCTGCAACTTTAAAGTCCCAATTACAGTCCAGGAATAAAAACAACCCAAACTTGTTGGCTTTTGCCCCAAACTTTGATATATCTGATGATTTTTCTACACTTCCAAACAATAGTACTGAAGTAAAACACATTAGTGGTTTTTTTAATGGCAAAACACTAATAGGCAAGGATGCAACACTCCAGAATTTCAACAATCAGCTCAAAAACTATGGTATAATCCATTTGGCAACCCATGCCGTGACCAATGACAACATTCCTGAATACTCCTTTTTAGCATTTACACCCAACAAAGAAGAAGAATATTTAATGTACATCAATGACCTTTACGCTATTGAACTCAATGCAGATTTAGTGACTTTAAGCGCCTGCGAAACTGGTGTGGGCGAACTTAAAAAAGGAGAAGGAAGCATTAGTTTGGCCCGTGCATTTTTTTATAGCGGTGCCCGTAGTCTAGTAAATACCCTATGGAACATCAATGATAAATCATCATCCGAAATTATGGGTAATTTTTATGAAAAATTAGCAAACGGGAAACAAAAAGATGTAGCATTACAGGAAGCAAAATTGGGTTTCATAAAAAAAAACAAAGAAACAGGATTAACGCATCCATACTATTGGTCTAGCTTTATTGTTCAAGGAAATACAGATGCCTTAATCAAAAGTACAGCTTGGGTCTGGTATATGTTGGGTGTTGTTTTGTTTCTATTATTACTGTTTTTGGGTAGAAAAAAATTAGTTCAATTTTTCAAGTAATTTCTGCGCCTCTGTCTTTTTGTAGGACCCATCCTTAATCAATGCTTCCAAATATGGCATTGCATTCATTTCTTCTTTCATTTTTATATGCCCTAAAGATGCATACCAAAGCGCTTCCGTTTTAAAATCAGTTTTTTCTGAAATGATTTTTTCAAAAATAGTCAATGCTTTTTGAATATCGCCGTTGGAAAGATAAGTTTGGGCTAGGTAAAATTCAACATAATCCAATCCGCTTTTTTTTCTAAGCTCTTCAAAATACCCAATGGCAATTTTTGTGTTATTATTCTCATAGGCTTCAAAGGCTTTTCGTTCCAAGGTATTATCTGTGGTTTCTCCACGTGTTATGGAATATACCGTATTTGGATATTTTTCATAATTGGAAGCATATAACTTTTCTGGATTCAAAGACAAATTGACGCTATAAAAATACAAACTAGCACCCAGTAATAATATAATAGATGCAGCAATACGAAGGGGGTTCCAAAAAGTAGTTTTATTGACGCTTTGTTTTTTATTCTCGATTTCAAATCCTTGCAATTTTCTTTTTAATTCATTTCTTTTAGAATCTTTAATAGATAATTGTACGTCTTTTTCAAATTCAAATTGTGCTTTGAACTCTATATTTTCTTCCAGTAGTTTATTGAAAATAATAAGCTCCTCAGGATTTAAAGAGCCACGAAAATAATGATATAACAGCTTTTCTTTTTCCATCACGGTTTAGGAGAATCTTTAATAGATTCTTTTAATGTCTTTAAGCATCTGGATTTTTGACTTTTCACTACATTTTCACTGTTATATTGGCCTTCAGCCATAATCTGCTTAATTGTGTATTGTTTATAATAGAATAAAGTCAAAATTTCTTTACATTTTTTTCCAAGTGTTTCAAAATACTTTTGCAGTAGTTTCTGCTCTGGAGAAAGGGCTTCATGAACAATATCAAAAGATTCAATTTCATTGTCAACCTCTTTCACTAGATTCAATGTAATATCAATATCCATTCTTTTTTTGTTCTTTCGGAGCTTGTCCATAATCTTGTACTTGCCAATACTGATTAAGTAGGTGGCAACAGAGCTTTTTAACTCAACCAATTTCCCATTTTGGATGTTCTCATAAAATACAATGTACGCATCTTGATAGATGTCCAATATATCATCATCCCTCAGCCCATATTTCCGTGCAAAATTTAAAAACAGTTTCCTGTTTTCTTGGTACACCTCCTTAAAAGCGGTTTCAGAACCATTTTTTAACGATTTAAAAAGTAACTGTTCTGGTTGCTTTTCCATTAATGTAATTAAAAGGATTTGGTTAACATTTAAATGTAAAAAAAATAAAGATGTTGTTAACCTTTTTAAAGCACAAACATTAAAAGCAAACCTAAAAATCAAGTATTATGAAGAAAATTATTACATTTTTAGTACTGCTTCTAACCTTAGGGGCAAATGCCCAACTATTGATAGACGATTTTAAAACAGGGTCTTTAAGCAATATTAACTTTGACATTGGAGAGACAAACCCGCTTTTTCAAACTGGGAATGCAATATTGGGGAAGACTAGAAGGATTCATGCCAAAGTAAACCAAAATCCTTTTAATCAATCCATTCAATTGAGCATAAAAAATGGATTAATGGCCATGACCGCTGCCTATGATACCAGAGGAACAATATATGTAGGTTATGGTCACGACAAGAACGGAAATAAACCTCTAAATCTAGACCTTGGCAAGTATAAATTTCTGAAAATTGAATTTGCAGCTAAAAGTACCATAAATGGAATTTATGTGACCCTTTTTACGGGAACCTCAAGAGCCGTCTATTCAAAACACGTTCCCGCACGTGAAGGGCCTATGGTGTTCACTATTCCTTTCTCCGAAATAAAAAAAATAGGAGAAAAATTTACTTTTAAGGACATTGACCATATACGTTTTCAATTTGATTCAAGAAGCAAAACAGGTTGTTCTATGGCAATAGATAAAATCTGGTTTCAATAAATCTATTATTAATTTTTTAAACTAAAATATCATGAAAAATTCATTCTTAACACTAGTATTATTAGCATTAACAGCAACAACTTTACAGGCCCAAATAAAAAAACCTGTTTTAAAACTCCCCAATGACAGAAATATCAACTTAAGTCTAAATGGCAACCTAAATATGGAAATCATCAAAAACCATATAAATTCTGGCAAATATTGTTACAACCTATACTTGTCCACCACAGTTATTATACCTCCCAAAAATGGAAAACACTTAAAGGAAATCATAGGCTATTTTGGTGGTGGTAAATATGTAAAAACAGAACGCAATTATTTACGCGTAAATGATGTATTGCTTAGAAGTGATAAAAGATATAACAGAAGCCAAGGAGATAATTATGAAGTACTTATTTATCCTGAGCGTTCCAATCCAAAAAACATTGACAAAAACCAAGTGAAATTAACTTGGAGGTCACCGGAAAGGGGTTTAAAAACATTTCATTTAAAACATGTATCCATACAGTACAAACCTTACGGTATTATTATTACTGGAGATTATGAATTGGACGGAATGATTTTTGGTGTCAGCATAAGTTTAGCACCTGGAACCTGTCTGATATAAATTTCGAGGACAATACAAACTTAAAAAGACCAAAGTCTATGCTTTGGTCTTTTTATATCTGGCAATACACATACATTTTTCAACTATAACCAAGATAAAATTGATTTCCATGTTAACCTTTTCTTTAACTATTCATTAAAAGAAAACAACATTTAAAACTTGTAAGCATGAAAACAATTAAATTTATAATACCCGTTTTTACATTCATATTGCTAATTGCTGGGTGCAGTAAAGATGATGATGATCTTATAGAAAAAATAGAGACAATTACAGAAGAGATAAACAAAGTGCCTTCTATGGCAACACTATCATTTCCTGTAAATGAAAGTGAATTAATATCTTCTTCTCCCTTATTGGAATGGGAAAAAGCTATTGACCCAGAAGGGGGTAATCTGATTTACGAGGTACAGTTGGGCTTGGACGAATCTAATTTAATCACTCTGGCAAATAATCTTACCACAAACCAATACCAATTAGAGACCCAATTAGAAAAAGGCATCACCTATAACTGGAAAGTGATAGCCAAAGACTCCAAAGGCAATAACACAGATTCAAACATAAATACATTTACCACTGAACACATTACCCCTAATCTTATAACAAACAATGCCCCTTTCTCTAAACGAAAATTTTCAACCACCACTGTTTTTAAAGGAAAGATTTGGGCAATAGGTGGTGAAGACGAAAACGGGAACATGCTCAGTGATATTTGGAGCAGTGAAGATGGTGAAAATTGGCAAATGAACACTGCCGATGCACCTTTTGGAAGTAGAAAAGAGCATAACACCATAGTGTTTAACGAAAAAATGTGGTTATACAGTGGTATGGGTAAAAATATAATTAATGAAAATATATTTAAAAAGGACATCTGGTCCACTACTGATGGTGTTAATTGGACAAAAGAAAGCAATGATACACTTTGGGACAATGTTCCGTTTTACCAGCAACATGGAACAATGTTTGTTTTTGATGATTTAATTTGGAGGTTTGCAGGATACAACGGATCAGTTGGCGACCTAACTGAAGAACGCTATATATGGAACTCCAACGACGGAAGAAACTGGAATTTGATTAGTGAAAATCATGGTTTTGACCAAAAACATAGCATGGAGGTTATTCCTTTTCAAGGAAAATTAATAGGATTGGAAGGCAACCCTTTAGGTGATGACAAGTTTAATAAAATTTGGGAAAGCAATGACGGAATTAATTGGGAGTTAGTAGCAGATACTGTCCCCTTTCAAATTGGGTATTACGCTGAAGCTGTAATATTTAACGACAAATTATTCATGACAGCTGGTGCGTTTTATGATGAGCTGTGGTTTACTGAAGATGGTATTGAGTGGATAAAAGCAACCGCGGATAGAGGGTATGAAATAAGATATGCCAATAACACCGTCATTTTCAATGATAAAATCTATGTTGTTGGAGGAGGGACACATGCAGATGAATATAATGATGTTTGGATTTTGGATTAAAGAGCATTATAAAAACGCTTTTATAATGTTTAAACTTACATCTTAGTGATACACTATTTTAAACCGAGGTTACACCTCGGTTTTTTTCATTTTTATTGTTAACCTTTTTCCTTTCTATACATTAAAAAACATGTATAACAATAAAAT
>CAYNLI010000118.1:6054-7530 GCA_964398035.1 uncultured Flavobacteriaceae bacterium
AAATCATGAAATCATGAAATCATGAAAAATTTAGTAAGAAATTTAAAATTGGCAATGGCCACAATGGTCATTGTACTTGCATTTTCCTGTAGCAGTGAAGACGGGGAAGATGGCGCCATGGGTATTCAAGGTGAGCAAGGAGTCGCTGGACAGAATGGCGCAAATGGAACTGACGGGGTTGACGGGGAAGATGGAAATGCCAATGTAATTGCCTCAGATTGGTTTGGACCAACAGGCCAATACTCCATCAACAACGGATACACATCTTATGCCGAATTAGAAGTGACCGTTCCAGGACTTGATACCGAAACTTACGATTCAGCGACGCTTTTGGTATACGCTAAATTTAGCAATTTTATTCCTGAAGTTTGGCCTACAAACCACTCAGCTTTATTGCCACTGACTATTAGTGGTGGCACTACGGGTCATTTTTTTACATACTACTACTCTTCTGACATACTAAAAATAAGATATAGAAGAGACCCTGAGCAAATAGACACCTCTTTCTCTACATCAACCAGGTTTAGATATATTTTCATTCCTGCAAGTACCCTTGCATCAAAAAATAATATTGACTATGCTAAAATGACTTATGAAGAGGTAATGGATTACTTTGGATTGGGTTATTAAAAAATACTTGTAATACATAAACCAAGGCTCACACCTTGGTTTTTATTTTATAATACTTGCTTCAAACAGATTGGAAAAGTGCTTCAACAACTTTTCTTTTACCTCATCCATAGAAACGCTTTGTTTCCCCAATTCTATGCTAAGTGTTGTAACCGCTTTTCCTTTTATTCCACAGGGAATCATCAAATCAAAATACCCTAAATCTGTATTTACATTCAAAGCAAACCCATGCATAGTTACCCACCTACTAGCACGTACGCCCATAGCACATATTTTACGAGCAAAGGGAGTGCCAACATCTAACCAAACACCAGTTTCCCCATCTGACCGTTCTCCTTTTAATCCATATTCAGCCAAGGTTAAAATCACCATTTCTTCTAAAAACCTAAGATATTTATGTATATCCGTGAAAAAATTATCTAAATCCAAAATAGGGTAGCCCACAATTTGTCCTGGACCGTGATAGGTAATATCCCCTCCTCTATTTATTTTATAAAATGTTGCGCCTTTAGAGGCCAATTGTTCCTTATTGGCCAGCAGATTGGTTATGTCACCACTTTTACCAAGCGTATATACATGCGGATGTTCTACAAACAGAAAATGATTGGGTGTTTCTATTTCAGAATTATCTTTTCTATTCTTGATTTTTAAATCAATAGTCTGTTTAAAGAGTTTTTCTTGAAAGTCCCAAGCCTCTTTATAATCTATATGACCTAAGTCCTTGAGAATTATTTTTTTATTTTTTTTCAAACTTCACCTCTACATCAAAAAACGTTGGATCATTGTTCATCTCAAACATATTTGCCTCAATTTCCACTCCCTTGAAATCTGAAAGTATTTTAGCAT
>CAYNLI010000119.1:0-7405 GCA_964398035.1 uncultured Flavobacteriaceae bacterium
TCAATTCGTCAAGAGTCTTCCCTTGCTTGTCTTTCCATTCAATCCAGCCATTTGCTGGACTTTCAACAAAAAGGCGGACAAATTTTCTAAGACCTATGCTACATATTTAAATTGATAAAATTCTTGTTCTACTTCATAAGGGGTTTTATATCCTAAAGAAGAATGTAATCGTTTTTTATTATACCATACTTCTACGTACTCAAAAATACTAGTTTTAGCCTGCTCAATAGATTCTAATTCATTTCCATAAATTAGTTCAACCTTTAGTGTTTTAAAAAAGGATTCTGCCACAGCATTATCCCAGCAATTTCCTTTTCTACTCATAGACTGAGTAATTAAAAAAAGGCAGGATATTATTAAAAAAACAACTCAATTAAATAGTATTTTATTTAAGCTTAGGCGGGTATTTAGAAAAAGCTTTAGCTACGATCTGCCTTAGTATTTTTTCCCTTTCATTAGGTGAAGCATTTTCTCTAAAAGCACTGTGGCTAATCGCTTGCCAAAAGAGCATATCTTTTTGGCTGTCAACAAAATCAAACTGGATTTGGCGTCCAAAATTAGAACCGCTTATAGGCAACCCTATAGAAACACCACCACCAACATTCCTTCCACTGCCACCTATACCTACACCAACAGTATTTCTATTTGGACTTCTATAGGAGTCACTGATAATATTGATGAAAAAATCAGGCTCTTCAGAAAGTAAAAGCCCTTTCCTCAACATAGTGGAATCTATTGCTCTGAACAAGCGTTTATTATCCAATTCACTTAATCCCGTTTCTATATCAGGATAATAGTTATAGGTACTATAATTAGTGAAATTAGTTTCCTTATCATAATCATAGTTGACACGAACCGTAGCGCAGGAAACCAAAAATAGAAGAGCGAACAAGTAAAATAAACTTTTCATTTTCATTGATTTAACTAAAAATACTAAAAAAAAGGGCAAGGCTCTGTGAAAGCAAGTATTATTCGTTTATCAGAGTCCAAAGTCTATCCTTAAGTTCCACTAAACCTTGTTGTGCAACAGAAGATATAAACATATAAGGTGTGTCTTTAAAATCTTTATCCAATTCAACTCTCATTTCATCCATCAATTCATCATCCAACATATCAGATTTTGAAATGACAACCAATCGGTCTTTATCCAATAACTCAGCATTATACCTACGAAGTTCATCCAACAGAATTTCATATTCTTTACTGATGTCATTACTATCAGCGGGAATCAAAAACAAAAGTGCCGCGTTCCTTTCTATATGTCTAAGAAAATAATGTCCTAGACCTTTTCCTTCAGCTGCACCTTCAATAATTCCAGGAATATCGGCCATTACAAAACTTTTAAAATCCCTATATTCTACAATTCCTAAATTGGGTTTTAGGGTTGTAAATTCATAATCCGCAATCTTTGGCTTGGCGGATGTCAATACAGAAAGCAAGGTTGATTTTCCTGCATTAGGGAATCCTACCAGACCAACATCGGCCAAAACTTTTAACTCTAATATAAATTCACCTTCCCTACCCTCTACACCGGGTTGGGCATACCTTGGTGTTTGATTGGTGGGGCTTCTAAAATGCCAGTTGCCACGACCTCCCATACCGCCTGGAAGAAGAATTTCTTCTTGGCCTTCCTCAGTAATCTCAAACAAGATTTCTTTGGTCTCATAATCACGGATTACTGTTCCCAAGGGCACATCCATATACATATCTTGCCCATCAGCACCACTACTACGGTTTTTACTACCATGTTCTCCGTGGCTACTCTTAAAATGTCTTTTGTATCTAAAATTAACTAAAGTCCATCTGTTTTTGTTTCCTCTGGCAATTACATGGCCTCCACGACCACCATCACCACCATCTGGACCACCCTTGGTAATAAACTTTTCTCTGTGCAAGTGCACAGAACCTTTACCTCCTTTGCCTGAAGTTGCATATACCTTTACATAATCTACAAAATTACCTTCAGTCATGATTTCCTTTTTGTTATTCCCACAAAAGTGAGAATCTAATCAATTACTACTTTAATACCGATTCCTGTCCATACAGGAACAACAGTGTTATAAAGAATCTATCACTTTCTTTAATCGCTCTGTAATTTCTTCAATAGAACCAATACCGTTTACACTGTGAAATTTCCCCATATCCTCATAATAATCTTTTAAGGGAGCGGTCTTCTCATTATATTCATCAAAACGGTTTCTAATTTTGGTTTCATCTTGGTCATCTGGTCTACCACTTACTTTCCCTCTTTCCAAAAGACGTAGAATCAACACCTCATCATTGGCTTCCAATGCAATTGTGGCATTGATTTTCATATCCTTGGATTCTAAAAAAATATCCAAAGCATTCGCTTGGGCAGTAGTCCTTGGGAAGCCATCAAAAATAAATCCGCTGGCTTCAGGGTTTTTTTCAACCTCTTCCTCCAACATTTTTATGGTTACCTCATCTGGCACCAAATCACCTTTATCAATATAGGATTTTGCCAAAGTACCAAGCTCAGTTCCATTTTTAATATTATACCTAAAAACATCTCCAGTAGAAATATGCTTTAAGTTGTATTTTTCTTTTAAAAATGTAGCTTGGGTACCTTTCCCAGCACCTGGTTTTCCAAAAAGGACAAGGTTGATCATATGTTGTTGGTTTAATTGATATACTTCTTTTAAATTTCTCCCTAATTCTTTATAATCTAGACCGTAACCCACAATAAACTTATTGGGAATTTCCAAGCCCACATAGTCAATTACATATTCACCATTATAAATATCTGGTTTATAAAATAAGGACGCTATTTTAAATTCTTTAACATTGGTATTGGAAAATAAGTGCACCAGTTCTTGTAATGTACGGCCTGTATCTATAATGTCTTCCAATATTATAATACTTCTCCCCTCAATATTTTCTGGAACATCCAACAATGTTTCTACAATTCCGGTAGATGTTAATCCACGATAAGAGCTCAATTTTACAAATGACACTTCACATGGGTGCTGGTATGCCTTTAAAAAATCTGAAACAAACATAAAAGCGCCATTGAGAACCCCAACAAAAATGGGGGTCTCATCTTTATAATCCGCAGCAATTTCATCGGCAATTTTTTGCACTGCCTTAAGGATTTTTTCCTCGCTTAGAAAAGGCTTAAAATATTTATCGTGAAGCTTTATCAAGTCTCATAAAATTAATGGTTGGCAAAGATAACATTTTGAACGCTGTTTTTATATTTAAGGCATCGGGTTTTGAGATTTAGCTGTATTTTTGCTAATAACACAAGGTTTTTAGCCTTGTAAAATGCTTTTACATGAACTATTTTTCATCTGATTTTAAATTAGGAATTCTTGGAGGTGGCCAGTTGGGGAAAATGTTGTTGTATGAAACCCGAAAATTTGACATCTACACAAAAATATTGGACCCCTCACCCGAAGCTCCAAGCAAAATAGCTTGCAATGATTTTGTACAGGGAGATTTGTTGGATTTTGATGCCGTTTACAATTTTGGGAAAGACGTTGATGTCTTGACCATAGAAATTGAAAATGTAAATATAGAAGCTCTGGAAAAGCTGGAACATGAAGGTGTAAAAGTGTACCCGCCCACAAAAGCATTGCACATCATACAAAATAAGGCGATACAAAAATTATTTTATACAGACCATAACATTCCCACTGCTCCTTTTGTTCGTTTTGCATATTCCAGTGAAATTGCTGACAGCATTGCAAATGGCGGGTTACAATTCCCCTTTGTTTGGAAAAGCACCCAATTTGGGTATGACGGGCAAGGTGTAAAGATAATTCGCGCACATGAAGATTTAGAAAGCCTCCCCAATGTGGAATGTATTGCTGAGGATATGATTCCCTTTAAAAATGAGTTAGCTGTTATTGTTGCCAGAAATTTTAGTGGTGATGTAGTTACCTATCCTGTGGTAGAAATGGAGTTTCATCCTGAAGCCAATCAAGTGGAATATGTGATTTGCCCTGCACGAATTGATGATGACGTAGCAAAAAAGGCAATAGAAGTCGCCTTAAAAGTATCCCAAGAAATAGAACACGTTGGTCTTTTAGCAGTAGAAATGTTCCAGACCAAAGAAGATGAGATATTGGTAAATGAAGTAGCACCAAGACCCCACAATAGTGGACATCATACCATTGAATCCTGTTACACCAATCAATTTGAGCAGCATATCAGGGCTATTTTAGACCTTCCGTTAGGCAATACAGAGAGTAAGGTTGCAGGAATTATGGTAAATTTGGTAGGAACTGAAGGACATACAGGTGATGTGGTCTATGAAAACATAGAAAACATCCTAAAATTGGATGGTGTTACACCACATATTTATGGAAAAAAACAAACCCGTCCTTTCAGAAAAATGGGACATGTAACCATTGTGAACAAGGATATTGATACTGCAAGAAAAATTGCGGGACAAGTGAAAGAAACAATAAAAGTAATAAGCAAATAAAGCATGAGCAAAGTAGCAGTAGTTATGGGAAGTACAAGTGACCTACCAGTAATGCAAGACGCAATTGATATTTTAAAAGGTTTTGATATTGAGGTAGATGTGGACATTGTATCTGCCCATAGAACACCAGAAAAATTGTTCGATTTTAGTAAAAATGCCCATACCAACGGCTATTTGGTTATTATTGCCGGAGCTGGGGGAGCAGCACATTTGCCTGGCATGGTGGCTTCTTTATCTCCATTGCCAGTTATTGGTGTTCCTGTAAAAAGCAGCAATTCCATTGATGGTTGGGATTCTATCCTCTCTATTCTTCAAATGCCTGGAGGTGTTCCTGTGGCAACAGTCGCACTAAACGGAGCAAAAAATGCAGGTATTTTGGCAGCACAAATCATTGGAAGCTCAGACAAATGTATGCTGGACAAAATAATATTCTACAAAGAAGGTCTTAAAGCAAAAGTGATCAAGGGAGCTGAGGAAATGAAAAGCGGAAAATAAAAAATTATTCCCATTTGCACATAACGCTGTCCGGTTGAGCAGCTTGTGCTGAGCGAAGTCGAAATAGAGTCGAGACCTCTAGCTTAGACCAAAAAAACTCAATTATCATTACTAACATCTCATTACCAAAAAACATGAACCCACTTCTCACCTCATTTGATACTGCACCATTTTCAAAAATAAAAAACGAGCATTTTAAACCAGCTTTTCTACAGGCCATAGCCGATGCAAAAGCAGAAATTGATGCAATTACCAGCAATACTGATGCACCAACTTTTGAAAACACGGTAGTAGCTTTGGATTATTCTGGTCAGCAATTAGATCGGATTTCCAGTGTATTTTTTAACCTGAATTCTGCCGAGACAAATGACGAGATTCAAAAAATAGCACAAGAAGTTTCCCCATTGCTATCAGAATTCAGTAATGATATTACTTTGAACGAAGAATTGTTCAAACGAATCAAAACTGTGTATGAGAATAAAGATGAATTAAGCCTAACAGTTGAACAACAAACCTTGTTGGATAAAAAATACAAGAGTTTTAGTAGAAATGGTGCAAATCTATCTGAAGACAAAAAGAAACGTTTAAGAGAAATTGATGCTGAATCAGCAAAACTAAAACTCACTTTTGGGGAAAACATATTGGCAGAAACCAATAAATACCAAATGCACCTCACCAATGAATCTGATTTGGACGGATTGCCAGAGGGAGAAAAAGAAGCCGCTGCACAATTGGCAAAATCCAAAGAGTTGGATGGTTGGTTGATCACTTTGGACTATCCCAGCTACATTCCCTTTATGAAATATGCTACAAACAGGGAATTACGAAAAAAATTATCACTTGCTTTTGGCTCCAAAGGGTTTAAAGGAGATGAACTGGACAATCAAGAAAATATATTAAAAATTGCCAACCTTAGGCATGAAAGAGCTAATTTATTAGGCTATAAAACCCATGCGCATTTTGTTTTGGAAGAGCGAATGGCAAAAACTCCCAAAAAGGTAAATACGTTTCTAAACGAACTGTTGGAAAAAGCGAAACCTGCCGCAGAAAGAGAATTTAAACAGCTAGAAGATTTTGCAAAAGAATGGGACTGCATTGACCAATTACAAAAATGGGACGGCAGTTACTATTCAGAAAAATTGAAGCAAAAACTGTTCAACTTGGATGATGAGATGCTAAAACCCTACTTTAAGTTAGAGAATGTAATTGACGGGGTTTTTAAAGTGGCCAAAAAACTCTTTGGACTAGAATTTAAAGAAGTGTTCCATGTAGACAAATATCATGAAGAAGTAAAGACTTTTGAGGTGTATGATGAGAAAGGTGATTTTGTTTCTCTTTTCTATGCAGATTTTCACCCAAGAGAAGGAAAACGTGGCGGCGCGTGGATGACTTCCTTTAAACCGCAATATGTTGAGAATGGCAAAAATGTACGCCCACATATCTCCAACGTCTGCAACTTTACCAAACCTACCGAGAACAAACCCTCATTGCTTACTTTTAACGAAGTCACTACCCTTTTCCATGAATTTGGTCATGGTTTGCATGGTATGTTGGCAAATACGGTGTATCCAAGCTTATCTGGCACCTCTGTATATTGGGATTTTGTGGAACTGCCAAGTCAGATTTTGGAAAACTGGTGTTACGAAAAAGAAGCCTTGGAGCTTTTTGCCACACATTATAAGACTGGTGAATTAATTCCCATGGAGTTGGTACAGAAAATAAAAGAATCAGCTACCTTCCAAGAAGGCATGGCAACACTTAGGCAATTAAGTTTTGGATTGTTGGACATGTCTTGGCACGGAGCAGACCCATCTAACATTACCAATGTAAAAACTCATGAAACTGAAGCTTTTAAAGGAACCGACCTATACCCAGAAACTCCTGAAACTTGTATGAGCACCGCTTTTGCACATATTTTTCAAGGAGGCTATTCTTCTGGTTATTACAGCTATAAATGGGCAGAAGTCTTGGATGCAGATGCCTTTGCATACTTTAAAGAAAAGGGTATTTTCAACAAAGAAACAGCAACCAAGTTTAAAGACAATGTACTTTCTAAAGGCGGTACGGAAAACCCAATGGAACTGTACAAACGTTTTAGGGGAGCTGAACCAAAAATTGAGCCCTTATTAGAAAGAGCAGGATTAATTAAAAAAGTTGGCTAACCCATCTTTCTCTAGGGGGTATTTCCAACAAATTTTTGAAAGCTGTAAACCATATGTAGATATACCTTGATACTATTTGGGCTGTATCTTTTAATCGTTAACAATTCCTAAAATTTAACAAAGGTGTCTTTATTTTCCATTCTGGTGGTTATGTTAATTTTTTAACAAAAGTAACCATATTTAAATATATGGTTGGTTATTCATCTATTTTTGATTGAAAATAAATACGTTAACTTTATACCTACGTTCGGACGGCATTTGCACTACCGTGCCAATACCGTCCGAACGTCCGCGCAGC
>CAYNLI010000120.1:0-7324 GCA_964398035.1 uncultured Flavobacteriaceae bacterium
TTATCCAATCAAAAAGTGACTTTTGACATGCTTAACTTACCTGAAAATTACACCGTTTCCATTATATCTTCAGGTTGTTGTGGTATGGCCGGTTCTTTTGGGTATGAAGAAGAGCATTATGAGGTGAGTATGAGTGTGGGAGAGTTAAAGTTGTTCCCATCAATCAGGAAAAGTGATGAGGATGCTATTATTGCTGCAAACGGCACTAGTTGTAGGCATCAAATTTATGATGGTACCAAACGTAAAGCATTGCATCCCATTACAATACTTAAAGAAGCGCTGATCTAATCGTAGAACCTTTCTTCTTTTTCTTTTGGGGGACAATATCTTTTGTGATTGAAGCAATAAGCTCATCGGCATGGCAGCCATAGGTGCCCAAGTGAACATCTGATATTACCACTACTTCTAATTTTCTTTTTTTCAATATAGGAGTTTATGCAAAAATAAACCCATTGGTATAAAGTTATAGTGAAGTTAAAATCAATATTGGATAGGGATAAGGTTAAATTTGTTTTAAGTAAACGAAAATGTAAGTTAAGCCAGTATTAACAAGACGGGAATTTTGGTTTCCAATAATTTAAAAATTATCTTTGATTTAAATCACAATTCAATGGCGGGCAATACTTTTGGAACCCTTTTTAGATTAAGTACTTTTGGTGAATCTCATGGAGTTGCAATTGGTGGTGTGTTAGATGGCTGCCCAGCAGGATTGAAACTGGACCTAGAAGCTGTTCAAAAAGATTTGGATCGAAGAAAACCTGGGCAATCTGCCATTGTCACTCAAAGAAAAGAACCAGATACTGTTGAATTCTACTCTGGTTTGTTTGAAGGAAAGACCACAGGAACTCCCATTGGTTTTGCTATTCATAATACCAATCAAAAATCTCATGATTATACACATATAAAAGATTCCTATAGACCATCACATGCTGATTATACTTATGACCAGAAATATGGATTTAGGGACTATAGGGGAGGTGGTAGAAGCTCAGCTAGAGAAACTGCCAGTAGGGTAGTGGCAGGGGCCATTGCCAAGCAATTCTTAAAGAATATTAAAATCAATGCCTATGTTTCTCAAGTAGGGGAATTAAAGCTTGATAAAAAGTATACTGAACTGGATTTGTCTTTGACTGAATCCAACCCAGTACGTTGTCCAGATCCTGCAACAGCCTCCAAAATGGAAGAATATATTAAAAAAATCAAGAAAGAAGGTGATACCGTTGGTGGTGTAGTTTCTTGTGTGTTGCAAAATGTCCCCATTGGATTAGGGGAACCTGTTTTTGATAAGTTGCATGCAGAATTGGGGAAAGCAATGCTTTCTATCAACGCGGTAAAAGGTTTTGAATATGGAAGTGGTTTTAATGGAGTAAGCATGAAAGGAAGTCAGCACAACGACCAGTTCAATGCAGATGGCACTACAAAAACCAATTATAGTGGTGGTATACAAGGCGGAATCAGCAACGGAATGGATATTTACTTTAATGTAGCCTTTAAGCCTGTGGCCACAATAATACAAGCCTATGAAACCATTGATAAAAATGGAAACATTATAAAGACCCAAGGGAAAGGAAGACACGATCCCTGTGTTGTCCCTAGGGCGGTTCCTATTGTAGAAGCAATGGCAGCATTGGTTTTGGCCGATTACACCTTACTTCAACGAGTCAATAAAGTATAAATTTATTTTTGCCCCTGACAAAAAGGGTTAATATACCCCATCAGCATTATAACATCTAAATGTTTTTGGCTCTATTCAGGTCTTGGAAACAAAGTGAATGGGGCAATATTGAACCACAAGCAGGTATTTTGTCATGTATTCATAAACTTTCTTTTAGGGCTTTTCTTTTCGTTCCAAAATAGTATCTTACTGACCTAAATAAATAGGTTTATGAAAAAATTGGAACTGCATTGGAAGATTCTTATAGGTATGGTGCTGGGCATTGTATTTGGGTATGCAATGACACAGATTGGTTGGGGGCAAGATTTTGTCCTTGATTGGATCAAACCTTTTGGGACTATTTTTGTAAAACTGTTAAAACTAATAGCAGTACCTCTAATCTTAGCTTCGTTGATAAAAGGTATTTCTGATTTAAAAGATATTTCTAAATTTAGGAATATTGGATTCAGGACAATGGGAATTTACATAAGCACTACAGTTGTAGCTATTGTACTTGGGCTTTTGTTGGTCAATGTTCTACAGCCAGGAGAAGGTATTTCTGAAGAGACTATTGCAAGGTTGACAGATACTTATGCCAATGATAGTGGTGTTACCTCTAAACTGGCCGAGGCTACTCGCCAAAAAAGTGTTGGGCCGCTTCAGTTTTTGGAAGACATGGTACCAGACAACGCAATTGCGGCAATGTCCAATAATAAATTAATGCTACAGGTTATCTTTTTTACCATTTTCATGGGAATTTCAATGCTATTGGTTGGCGAAAAAAAATCAAAACCATTAAAAGATTTTTTTGATTCCCTTAATGAAGTGGTACTCAAAATGGTCGATCTAATTATGTTGACCGCCCCATTTGCGGTTTTTGCACTATTGACTAACGTGGTTGTGTCTTCCGGTGACCCTGAATTATTGGTGGCCCTGTTAAAATATGCGGGGGTCGTAGTTCTTGGACTGTGTTTAATGATTGTTTTTTACTGCATTATAGTCTCTGTTTACACAAAGAAGAATCCTTTTTGGTTTTTAAAACAAATGAGTCCAGCACAATTGTTGGCTTTTTCAACAAGTTCTAGTGCAGCGACTTTGCCAGTGACCATGGAAAGGGTAGAAGAGCATATAGGGGTTGATAAAGAGGTGTCTAGTTTTGTTCTACCAGTTGGTGCAACAATTAATATGGATGGTACAAGTCTATATCAAGGTGTGGCGGCAGTTTTTATCTCTCAGGCTCTAGGTTTTGACTTAGACCTGAGTGATCAACTTATAATAGTCTTAACGGCTTTGTTGGCATCTATTGGTACGGCCGCAGTTCCAGGAGCAGGAATGGTAATGCTTGTTATAGTATTAGAAGCGGTTGGTTTTCCTGCCGATAAGCTTGCCATAGGCTTAGCACTTATTTTTGCAGTGGATAGACCCTTGGATATGTTTAGGACAGTGGTAAACATTACAGGCGATGCCATGGTATCTATGGCAGTTGCTAAATCAGTCGGAAAACTTGGAGAGCCCCATGTGAAAGAGTGGGATGATAATTATGATGCGGTAAAATAAAAATAATTTGTACTGGCAAAGCTTAATAACTGTGCCAGTACAAATAATCCAATATTTGTGATTTCATTATTTTATACTACTTGTTCAGCGAATTGATCCAAGCCGCAATCTGTAAAGCCTCACTTTTTGGTACTTGTGGCATTGGGGCCATAGGTGTTGCATATTCTGGCCAGTTTTTAGGTTTGGGGTTATAGATAAGCTCCACTATTTTCTCATTACTGTAATTACGTTTCGCAATAGATAGGAAAGATGGGCCAACCACTCTTTTGTCCTTATTATGGCATGCTACACAGGTATTTGCTGTTAATAAAGGTTGTATCTCAGCATCTGTTGACACCTTTGCGGTTGTACTAGCGGATTTTTTAAAGGCTTTCTTTTTTTTTACCACCTTTTTTTTGCTTGATCGTTTTGTTGAAAGTTCTGACTGTGGCAGTTTGGTACCTTCAGGTATATTATTTAGAGTATAGTAAAAAGAAGGATGTAAGGTTAGATTTCTTGATACTTCTGCTTTTACACCATGAAGTGTCATTTCATGCACATAATATTGTCTTAATTGGTCTGTGACAACACGGACTTTCATACCATCATCACTTACCTTAACTCCCTTGAGCTTAATTTCTTCTATATTGGTTTGTGGGCTGCCATAGGCCGCGTGATACTTATAAATGTAACTTTTCCCTTTATAGTTATCTAAGTTTTCGGCAGTTTTCCTATCTACGGGCATTGTAAACTCAATCTCAAAACCATCTGGCATTGCTTTTACTGTTTTCATTTCAAAAGGCATTTTGCCTGTCCAACTCAAGTATTGCAATCCAGAATTGGTTGTTCCTGCTGAGCCCCAACCTCTATTGGTTTCACCTATAAATAGGTTACCGTTATTATCAAAATCCATTCTCATAACACCAGATTGGAACCCCGATCTAAAATCAAAGGCTACGCCTTGGTATTCTCCTTTAACCTTTTCCAATACCACTCTCATAATCTTGCTCTGCCCCATATCCCCAACAAGTACTTGCCCGCTAAAAGGACCAAATTTACCATCAGTTTTATCTACTTTTATTTCAGAATTTGAAATGCCCAAAATTCCATGGGGTAGTACAACGGCCGGTAATTGTAATTCAGGAAAAGATTCCTTTATTTTATATAAAAAATCAGGATTCTCTTCATTCATAATATTTTCAGGTTTTACATATCTACCTGATTTTTTCACCTGTCTTTTATCAATTTTATTATAAAACTGCTTTTCTGTTAAGCTTACAGGAGAATCTTTATGTTCGCTCCATCTTAGACCTGCTGGATGACCAGTAAACACTCCTTTAGGAAGATGCCAAATTCCTCCAGACCCCATCCAATCTCCTTGATTGTCTGAATAAAATAATTCATCGCCAATAAGACCGTAGCCTGCCGGTGATCTCATTCCCGTTGCCCATGGTTCCAATTTTCCGTCTTCATGGATTTTCATCGTCCATCCCCTCCAAGGTGCTTTACTCTCTCCACGCCACCATTCTTCATTTCCAAAGGCAACATTAGCAGTGACAAAAAATGAATTGTCGGGAGCCAATACAGGACCAAAAGAATATTCATGGTAATGCGTAGATATTGGCCATGCGTAGATGGTCTGGTATTCATCTGCAATTCTATCACCATTAGTATCAATCAGTTTTGTGAGCTCTCCACGCTGTGCCGTATATAGGGCACCATCATGATATGCCAATCCCAATGGTTCATGCAGTCCTGAAGCAAATTTCCTAAAATTTGGTTTATGGTTATTGGCCATGGTGGGATTCTCAATAATCCATACGTCTCCTCTTCTGGTACAGATTGCAATACTACCATCTGGAAGTGCCAATACACCACCACCTTCTATATGGATTCCCTCAGGGGTAGGTATTGTGGTAATTCTATAATAATCTTCTTCTTTTGGACTGTTTTGACCCATTGCAAACTGAGCAATTGCCATAAAAGCCACAAACAATGATATTTTTAAAGTTTTTGTTGAAGTATTCAAAATATTTCTCATAATCATTACCAAATTATTTCATATTCAATAGTACTGCCATCAACAGCTATTATCAATTCTGTTTCACCATTTACTTCCCTAATGATAGGTTCTTGTCCTGATAGTATTTTCACATAATACTGTTGATCGTTTATAGCAAAAGACCCATCGGGCATTTGTGCAGCTTTGCCTTGGGCAAGTTTACAATACCAGCTTGTTAGGCCAGTTTTTGAAAAACGTACTTCATGTATTAAATGTGTCTGATTATTGTTAGGAGAAACTCTGTTTTCAATTTCAACATCTTTATATATATGTTTAAAAATAGGGAGTCCTGTTGTTTGGTCTATAGCATACCCCTTTGAAACAAAAACGGATGCTTCTCCTGTTTTAGGAAATGGGCTTTTAGCATTGGTCAGTTTAGCAATTGGTTGATTTAAAAAAGTCCATTGTACAGCTCCTTTTGGTCTAAAAGAGCCGTCTCCCCGATCATGCCACATAGGTGTTGCATCCGAAAAATCACCTCTCCAAGCACCAATTATATTCCCTGAACCAAGATTGTAAACAAAGTTTATTCCTGATGGCATACCAACACCAATAGTGTGTGAAAGACGCTCTCCGTTACCTTTAAAGCTTACAAAACCTCTCAAAAGTCGTGGTTTGGATTCTGCATTGACAAAAATAGATGAAACCGAGCTTGGGCTGGAAGGGTAAGAATCATATGCATGAAATCCTTTTGGATTGGTTGTAGTAGTAGCTATGTACAGTCCTAGTCTTGGAGCTCTCCAACCTGCAGATTTAATATTTGTAAGGGTAAAAGAATGTTTCCCCGCTGTTAACGGGATTGTTTTATCTAAGTTTCCCTGAGCATCTGCTGAGTTGTGGTTCAGTATATTTTCCCCATCAATGACAAGGTCTATACCACCAGTATACCCAACAGAAAAAATATAATCATCCTTGGTTGGAATATCAAGCGTTCCATTATATACAATGCCATAGTTGTCTTCTTCATTTATGAGGCTGATGTCTATCAGTTTTCCTATGCCCTCAGAAACAATGGGTTGATTTTCTAATTCATCCAGCCCCTTAAATTCACCTTTGTATGTTTTATATGTCAATGATGACAATTCAACTGAGGATTCTTTTAGCAATTGATACCTAATATTGCGAAAAGCTATGGGACCGTGGTCTCCTTGAATCATTAATGGACCTTTAGCAGTTTCTTCTTTAGAGATAGGGCCACCTGTTGGTAATGGCACTTCAACATTATCATGAATAATAATTCCATTTAATGCTACTGATATAAATTTAGCGTTCGCAATTTTCTCTCCCGCTTCATTAAATTTAGGAGCTTGGAAATGAATTTTTAATTTTTGCCATAAACCAGGTGCTTTAGCGGCATTGGAGGAAGGCGGAATACCTCTGAATATTTTATCAGGTTCTGTTTCCCAATTTCTATAGATACCTCCTAAATCTGAAAAACTAGGATGTTGGACTCCCCAACTGTCCTTTAATTGCAATTCATACCGTCCTTGAAGATAAATTCCAGAATTGGATCCTTTGGGTATCATGACCTCCAATTCCAATTTTATATCACCATGCTCCCATTTTGAAACCAATTTATCTTTTTGGGTTGCATTGTCCAAGTTTATAAGAATACCAGTTCCATCAGTAAAAACCATGGGTTTTACCACATCAGTATTGGTTTTCTTCTTTCTTTTCTTCTTTTTTGATTTCACCTCTATATCTGATGACGACAATTTGTGCACATCTATATTTCTATCCATCACAACATTGCCAACAATCTTCCAGTTTCCAGCTTGATCTTTAAAATCGTTCAAATTCTCAAGTGAAAGTTGCTGCTCTTGAGCTAGCAGGCTAAACCCAGAAAGGAATAAATAAAATACTAATTTGTTCTTCATTTAATACTGTTCATTAATTAGTTATTAAGGACTTCATTTTTGTGAAAAATATTTAGGGCAAGTTAATCTTAAAATAAATGTGTACCCCTAAAATTCATGAATTTTATAGATTTTTAGTAGCCCCATTATCAATTTATCTAGGCAAAAAGAGTATACTTGGTTTAGTGTAATATCTTTTATTGATTTAGGCGCTTA
>CAYNLI010000121.1:0-7299 GCA_964398035.1 uncultured Flavobacteriaceae bacterium
TAGCATTTTGCCTTCAAACACGAGTGATAATAAGCCTATACCTTTTAATTCAATAGGTGTTTCGTCGACAAATTTTTGATAAATTTTGGAATAATTGAAAACTCCACTTTGAAAATACCTACTGGCAATAGCACCTAACTCTGGAAGAATATAATGAGTTGAGCTGTCTCTTAATTCTAATATATACTCTAAATTCATTCTAATGGGTAAATTTCATTGATAATTTCTCTAATAGATTTTGTTTTTTTATTTTTTGATGATTTTCGCCATATTGCTTCTATTCCTTTATGTTCTATTGGTTTTGCTTTTAAAAGTTTCTCAAATGCAGCAACAAAATGAGTTAAAAATGCATCAAGACGATTTGGAGCTGAAGGTCTATTGAAAAGTTCAATAGCTAAAATGAATTCACTCTTTGATACTAAGATCAATTCTCTCGCTTCTGGATGAAAGCTTCCTATTTTCTTTCCATCATATGGTGAGATGCTTTTTTTTGTACTAATTTTTCTTGCAAAAGTTTCTAGTTGAATATTTAAAGTCCCAACAGAATTATATTTGTTATTTCCTATGGGTTTTATAAAAGGATTCCATTCATTCCTGCTCATTTTGGCTTTTACTGTGCCTTTTAATGGATACCCTGTTTGTTCCGCAATTTCTTCAAGTGTGAATTCTTTTTTAGTTCTCTCCATTTTCTGAAGAAATATGAATAACTTTTTTTGTTTATCAGTTATTCTGAGAGTGTTCTTTTTCATTCGGTGCTATTGGTTTGTAAAACAACAATATAGGAAATAAAAAAAGGGATGCAAAGCAGCCCTTTTTTCAATGTTTATCTTTTGCTATCTAGGACAACAAACTGTTGTATTTTTACCCGTATTCCCTCACTATGGCTGCTAAATTCAGGCGCATACATGCTTTGGATAGTTGTAATCCCATTACTGAAATCCCCTGCATTGTTTACCCGTAAATCATACTCAAAAACAAATATGCCTTTTGGCAATTGGTCAAAAAAGAAGTTGGTGCTGGCATCTTTTGTGCTTTCATAGTACCCTAATCCATCTTGCCATTTGTATTGTGACAGTACATTTATAGGCTCCAATCCGCTGGCTCGCATATCCTTCATGTGTACAAATTCCATAGGCCTGTCTACACGGAGCTCAATTCGTACGCGTACTAAATCACCCAATTTTAATGAAGTGTTTTCATTTATTTCTGATAGTTGTTCTCCTTTGTCCGTATTCTTTTTAAGGAATAATTTTTTGGATAATTTTAAAGGTGTCTCAGCTGAGGTAATTTTATCCAAATCCTCAAAATATTGCCAGTATAAAGCTCCCCAAGCAATTCCGTCACTATTTTTTGTTAGGGTTACGGTTGCCATCTCTGGCGTAATCTCACCTTTAGAGAATGATGTTTTAAAATATCCAGTTCCTGCTTCAACTTTTGTTTCTTCCAAGGCCAATGGATCTATGGTGGTGTTTCCAATTTTCACTTCTATAAAGTCGGTCACTTCCAACCAATCCGTTCCTTGTAATAATAATGCATAGATAGCTTCTGTAGTTGCTTTGGTGGTTTTCCAACGATTGGTCTGTTTGTTCTTTAACAACCAAATTTTGAGATTGTCTATAGTTTCAATATCATTTTCTATTTCTGAAAACGCCTCAATCAATAAAGATTGCGTTTCTATAGGTGCTTGGTACCAATACCAACTAGCAGTGTTGGCTTTCCAATACATACCCAGTTCTTCATTGGTGATGCTATTTTCTTTGAGAACTTTTAGAATTTTATTCGCAACGGTAGCATCCTCATTTCTATATTGCACAAGGGCAATCATTCCCTTGGAATACAGATTAAAGTCTGTCCAATAGGTTGCTGATTGTTTGTAATAATAGTCAACCGCCGTTTTAACCTTGGCATTCATTTTTATGTTGGAATAAAAACTGCGCATGTATAAATATTGCAATTGAAAATGCCCTAAATGGTTTTTCTTCAGATAATTTTTGTCGGTACTCTTTGCTGCCCATTTTAGAAGATTATTATAATCATCCAAGATTTCGTTGTCCAAGAATTTTACTGCTTTACTGAGCATTTTCGCCAATTTCTCATCTGTATTTGAAGTAACACCCAACTTGGACAAATGCCCAAAACCTGATGCAATGTGTTGTGTAATATATCTATTTGGATAGCGGGACCCTTTAAACCAAGGAAAACCACCATTGCTCATTTGCATTTGCTCTAATTTGTTCAGGGCATTCTCCAACTCATTTTTCATTTTGTTGAGGTCGAACAATAGGGCAATACGCTTTTTTTGTTCGGTTTCAGATTGTGCATCACGCAGCCATGGAGTTTCTTGTATGATCAATGATTTTAATTCTTGATTCTTTTCCAAGTTTGACAACAAGGCGTCAGAAGATGCCCATTGCTTAAAAACTTCTTGTATTCTTGGGTTAGAGCTGGCAATATGTGTAGCCAAAGCGTTGGCATAAAAACGTGCAAAGGTTTGTTCAGAACATTCATAAGGGTATTCCATTAAATAGGGCAGCGCCTGTACTGCATACCATGCAGGATTGGAAGTCACTTCCAAGGTCAATTTGTGATTGCTTAGCGTGGTCGAAGAGCCTGCACTGAGCGTAGTCGAAGTGTTCTTTAATTTATCCAAAGTGAATGTTTTGGTCTCGTTGCTCCGTATCCACATGGGCAGGGTTTCTGTCACCAACATTCTATTGGATAAAACGGGAAGTGCATTTTGTTCCCCATCAGAAAAATCACCTGCCTTTGCCACAATTCTATATTGTACGGCCTGCACTTTGTTTTCTGGAATGGTCAATGACCAACTAACGCTTGTATTTCCTTTGGCATCTACGGTGAAATTTTGACTCTTGTTGATATTGTCCAAAAGGTTGTCAATCTCTTTTCCTGTTACAGCATCTACCAATTGTAATTGCGCAAAACCATTGAGTGCATTTTCTGTTAGGTTTGATATTTTAGTGGAGAACATAATGTTATCGCCCTCACGTAAAAACCGAGGTGGATTGGGCAAAACCATTAATTCTTTTTGGGTAACAGTTTCCAAGGTCATGGTTGTACTTTCCAAATTTTTGGTATGCGCCAAGAGTTGTACTTTCCATTTGGTCAAGGCTTCTGGAGTAGTAAATTCAAAACTTACATTTCCATCTTTGTCCGTCCTTAGTTGAGGGAAGAAGAAAGCAGTTTCCTGGAGGTTTTTACGGATTTGAATACCATCAAAAGAGGGTTCTTTCTTAGCTATGTCATTTTCTTTATCAACAGATATCCCATATCCAACAATTACAGCTTCATCTAATGAAGCATCCATTGGTTCTTGCATTTCAAAAGCCACTTCTTCTATTTCCGTTTCATTAGATAACATATCCATTGCTATTGGGGCAGATTTACGCAATAATCCCCTTGCGAATCTTAAATTTCTATTTTCATACCCAAAATGAAAACCAAACCAATTGAATGTGTCAAAATATTGTTGTTTATAACCAATAGTTGTGTTAGAAACATATGTCCTAAAATATTCAACTCCAAAACTCTGATAGGCATTACTATTTTGGTTGGAATAGTAATTAGGCTTGCTTAATGGGCTAAAATCCCATGAGTGGTATTTAAAGGCATCTAGAGAAGCATCATACATACTTGCCAATAACTCTGCCGCTACTTTATCTCCTTTTGGTCCTTTTATCTTGAATGTCCATTTTTCATTCGTTCCCGGTTGTAATTTATCTCGGAAGGTTAGCGTTTCTATCCTTAAACTGCTACTTGGATACGGAACGCTGATATTTACAATATTGGATTGAAACGAATTAAAAGCTGAGAAACTGTAGGTAATGGCAAACCCACCAACATCTTCTTTGGTCACAGGAACAGAAATGGTTTTACTGTTCCCATTTAATTCAATCAAATGAGTTGCTACAATTTTTCTGTCTTTTTCTACAAAAACAGTAACAGCAATGTTTTTAGCTGCTGATGAAAAAGTGATTTTTGCATCCTCTCCATGAGTATATGAGTCTTTGTTAACCTTAATATTGAATAATTGATTGTCTGCTAATTGTTTGTCTTTCTTACCATACAAAGTAGTTAAGACCATATCTTTTACGTCCTGACCATATTTGTCTTTGGTTTCTATTTCTATGCTGTACTTCCCAGATTCCCATTTCTTGATATTCCCTAGTACTATTTCTTGTGACTTTTCTGTATCAAATGCCTTCTCTAAAACCAATTTTCCTTTTTTCCAATTCATTGAGGTATGCTCTTGGGCATAGGCATCATGTGGGAATAATGCTTTAAACTCTTTCTTGTCCATCATTTTATAATCTGGGGCTTCCCATGGTTGGTTTCTCAACACGTGCTCAGGTGCCTCTAGCTTATATACCTTAAGAGTTCCTATTGCGGGAACAAATTGACCATTAAGATTGTTTGTGGAAACATGGATAACATTGTTGTTTTTATCTTTATCCATTTGGCCATTAACAGATATATTCGCTGTTAAGGCATGATACCCAACTCTAACCGTTGTAGAAGAGCTATGTGTTTCCCCATTAATATCAGTTACGTCCGCACTGATCTGATAAGTAAATACAGGGAGACTTTCTTTAGAAACACTATTGTCTGGCAACGCATTAAAAGTGATTGCATAGTTGCCAGAAGCGTCTGTTGTGGTTTCGCCATGTGCAATTTCTTGTGGATTACTATTAAAATAAGGTCTGCTCCAATAATACCATCTTGGATAATGCACCACTCTTTTTATCCTGTAAGCAACCTTGGCATCTGTTATATCGCTTCCTGCATAAGCTTTTGCTGTTCCCTTAACGGATACACTGTCATTTACTTTAAAGGTTTCTGTAACGGGTGCAAAAGAAGTTTCAAACTTGGGGCGTTTGTATTCTTCTACTGAAAAATAGTGATTGTTTCTTGCTAAGCCTTGTGCTGAATACAACTCTAAATGAAATTCACCTGTTAATACATTGGTTGGGAGTATGAACTTTCCGTTAAAAGAGCCATAATCATTGGTTTCAAAATCCAATTCAGAAATTTTTTGCCCATTAACATCATGTAGGCTTATAAACACATTTTCATTGGGTGCAACATTAGATTCATTCTTAAAATTTTCAATGATTATTCCCTTAAAATAAAGTGGTTGCCCAGGTCTATAAATACTACGGTCGGTAAACAAGAAAGATTTGTATGTAGTGATATCAGTTTTTTCTGGATGATAACTTTGGTTTTTATAATAATTACCAAAAAAAGCTTTTTCCTTATTGTGATTGATGGTGATGTTTATATTGTTCCATCTTTCTGAGGTCAATGGAATTTTTACCATTCCCATTTTATCGGACACAAAAGATTTGTTGTGTGTTGAACCACGATACCCAATTTGGTATGCAATATCAACTTTTGCTCCAGCCATAGGACTACCATTGTTCCTATTGATGATCTGAAAGATTTTATGATTTTTTGTATTGGTCTCTACCAAGGCCAGATCAGTGACTTGGATTTGACTAAAAGCAAAGGTATTTGTCGCATTCTCTTTGTCGGTCGCTAAAATAAGATATAGACCATTTTCTAAAGCGGGCAAAAGAACTTCTGTGCTATGTGATTGGTAATCTTTTTCGTTTTTTAATGTTGCGTTCCACTGTTTCGCAACCTTTAATTTTTGAATATAGGATAAGATCTCCTCTTTTCTGTAAAAATCATTTAATTTTTTAATCTGATTCTGTGATACGTGATAAGCTGTAAGTTGAAGGTCACTAATATTTTTATAATTGACCAATAATCTAGATGGCATATTGGTAGGAATGTATTTTTCCGTGGTGAGTTGAAGGCTTTTTTCTAAAATAGTGGATTTTAAAGCCTTGCATTTTTTGGCACCTCTACTATCAGGAAATTTTTTAATAACTGTTTCGCAAAGTTCTAGAGCCTCTTTCCTTTTCCATTGATGATTTGTATCGCCTGTCGGGCTATAAGTATTCGCCCTTAGGTTGTATAAATTGGCTATTTTATACTGGTACAGTGCAGAAATGGTGAGGTCTTTATATTGGGTCGCTGAATTTTGTAGAACTTCTAAATACTGTTCATCTTTATTTTTAAATACTGCATTTTCATGGATAAACCGTAAGCGTTCAAGATCAACATAGGTTAAAGCTTCTAAATTTTTGGTTTTTGCATGAAAGACTACCAATTGTTGGTAGAGGTTTAATGCTTTTAGCATCATAGATTCAGGGTTTGTGGATGAAATCTGTAGATTAGTAAATGATGTCGCTTCGCAAAGTATTTCGGGATTGTCTATTTCAAATTTATCAGCAACTTTGGTAATGCTGTTTTCAGAGGATTTATAAAAATCCAATGCTGTATTGGCAAGAATATCAAATAGAGTCGGTCTAAAGATTTTCGAACCTTTTTGTTGGTGTAAAATATCTTTGAAGTCGGTTAATTCTAGTTGTTGAAGTTCAGTAGGATTCTCTAGAGAATTTTCAAAATGAAGACAAATTTCTTCAAACAAAGTAGTTAAATCCCAAGTTCTGAAATCCGAAGAATTAACCTTGTTTTCCGTGTTTGTTCTGTTATAAAAACGATATCGGTTTTGTTGAAAATACTGCCAGCAGAGATTGGCCAAGAAACTTTCCAGTACATTTTTGGTAGGGAAATCAGCTTTTCCTATTTCATTCTTAAAATCAGTTATAATGTTCAATTGGGCATCTTCATCCAGAATCAATGCATATTTGGACGTATAGAGTAGGGCTTTAGTGCTTTGAACTGTGTTTTTTTCTTTTTTAGCCTTATTAGAAATGACATTCACTACTTTTAAAGCTGACTTGGTCAAAGCCTCTTGTTCTAGTTTCTCTACTTGTTTCCATAGTGTTTCATATGAATCATTGGGCTTTTGGGAATGTGTCATTTGTGAGAACAGAAGTATAGTTATGAGTATAATTGTGTGTTTCATATTTCTAAAATTACTGAACAAAGTTGTATAAATATTCAATAAGAGTCAATTATAAATGAGGGAACTCGTCACGGGAATGAGTAAACCAAACGGTTTATGTATTAAAGTGCAAAAAGGGTACCAAAAACTGTTTCGTATTTAAGGTTGCCTATTATTACCCGACTATGTTGTTATCATCTTATAACCTGAGTTCGATTAAAAGATAGTTAGTTGATTTGTTTTAACGGTTTGGTATTTAATACTTGGTTTTTTAGGCAAGAAGCTATACGCAATAAGGCCTGTTATAATGTTTACTAGGAAATTACCAAAGCTTCTGTGTCTAGAATGTTCAATTTGACAGATGT
>CAYNLI010000122.1:0-7177 GCA_964398035.1 uncultured Flavobacteriaceae bacterium
CTGTTCACTGAAAATTCCATTAAGGATATCAAAAAAAAGCAAGAAGCTATACTAGAGCTGTCTAAAATACCAGAATGGAGGCAAGAGTATTCTGCTGTTGCCAGTTTGGTAAAGACGGAAACCTCATATAAAACCATTCTTAAGTGGTTGTCGGGTTACAAAGCTTTTGTCCCAAGTTTTATGAAGCACCTTCCTAATGTGTTTTCCATATTGTCCATCATTTTGATTACACTTTATTTTATAGGGCTTTTCTCAGGATGGTTTGTAGTTGGTTGGTTGTTTCTTGGATTAGGGATAACGGGGCCTTTTCTTAAAAGAATCAATAAACTGTCTTTGGATACATCTAAAATACAAAGTACGTTTCACCAATATCAAAAACTGATTTTGGAAATTGAAAAAATCGATTTCTCTTCTGAATTGCTAAAAGAAAAAAAGGAAACAGTTATTTCTGCTGAAATAAGGACATCAAAAGTATTAAAGGATTTTTCCGATATTCTTAATGCATTGGACCAACGAAATAATATGTTGTTCGGGTTTTTGGGAAATGCCTTTTTGTTGTGGGATTTGCGTCAATGCTATAATATTGAGCAATGGATAGGAATGCATGGGTCAAACATTGAAAAGTGGTTTGTCACCATTGCTTTTTTTGATGCATATAATAGTTTGGGAAATTTTGCTTTCAATCATCCTAAATATAGCTTTCCGGTTATTAATGGGAACAAGACAGTGCTTAAAGCAGCGGAAGCTTCTCATCCGTTATTAGATCCAATAAAAAGCGTTGCCAACAAAATTGAAATAGATAAAGAACAGTTTTTTATCATTACAGGAGCCAATATGGCTGGGAAAAGTACATTTTTGCGGACTGTTTCTCTACAAATAGTAATGGCGAATGTAGGACTTCCCGTTTGTGCTAAAAAGGTGGAGTATACTCCCATAAAATTGATTACCAGTATGCGTACTACGGATTCATTGACTGATGATGAATCATATTTCTTTTCTGAGCTGAAACGATTAAAATTCATTGTGGATGAAATTCAAACCGACCGTTATTTTATAGTTTTAGATGAAATTCTAAAAGGAACCAATAGTACGGATAAGGCAATAGGCTCTAGAAAATTTGTAGAACGGCTTGTGAATTCTAATGCTACGGGAATCATAGCGACCCATGATTTAAGTCTTTGCGAAATCTCAAAAGAACTGCCAGAAGTGGAGAATTATTATTTTGATGCAGAAATTGTAAACAATGAATTGCATTTTGACTATACCTTTAAGAAAGGGATATGCCAAAATATGAATGCTTCTTTCTTACTTAAGAAAATGGAAATAGTTTAGGATGCTTATAAACCCAATAGCAATGGGGTTTAAGGTAAATTGTAAGTTTTCATTTTTTAATTAATCTACACTTTTAATCCATTCGTCGACACTTTTTGTTGATTTATCCACGATGAACATTTTTTTGGGAGATAATTTTTCACATTTGTATCGTTAAAATATAATTACACATGAATATCTTATTTATTGAAGACGATATGATAGAAACTATGAAAATGCACAGAGCAGTTTCTAAGTTTGGTTCTAATCATAATATAATGGAGGCAAAAAACGGAGAGGAAGCTTTAGAAATTTTAAAAAGCGGAAAACTTCCTGATATTATACTTTTGGATATTAATATGCCTCGTATGAACGGAATAGAATTCCTTACTATTCTAAAGAACGATCCTGTTATAAAATATTTGCCAGTAATTATGATGACAACATCTGAAAATAGAGCAGATTTATTGGATTGTTTTAAAACTGGTATTGCTGGTTACATCATAAAGCCTTTAAAATATGAGGATTACGAATCTAAATTAAAAAAAGTTTTTGATTATTGGGATGTAAGCGAACTTGTACAAGCCTAACAAAAATATTCATTTCACAACATTTTCTTCATATAAAGTAATATAATTCCTACTTTAGATTCATAATATTTTTATTGTGAAAGGAATTATTATTGATTTTTTATATAAAAAGGTAGGTTTTTCCATGAATTTGGGAATTGCCAATGCCATACTTCAAAATTTCTACAATACGGTCAAGATTAGCATGCAAAATGTAAAGGCATGTTTATGGATCAATCCAACATATGGAGCAAACAGCTCTAAAATTTACAAAACACATTCTTTTTATAAATGCTTGGATAATGGGTTTTTATTGACCAATTCCAAAATCATTAAGACCTATGGTCTTTTTCTGCATTTAAGGCAACAGAGTTGTGCAAATACGATTAATAACTTCTTGTTTAAAAGAAAATTGGTTTTAAACTTTTAAATGAAAAAAGAACTAAACAATAATAGTGTGGCTATGTCCAAAATGGATGTTGAAAAATTGGCGCTTCTTACCAAAGCTTTGGAAAGAGAGAAAAGAAAAAGGCTAGAGGTAGAAAAGGTTTTAAAAAAGAGCTCAAAGGATTTTTATGAGACCATCAATGAATTAGAAAAATCCAATGAAAATTTAGAAAAGCTGTTAAGTGAAAAGACTTTTGAGTTAGAAGGTGTCTTTTATAATATTGTTGACCCATACATTGTCATGGACATTATGGGGAATGTAATGCGCATGAACACTGCAGCAAAAGAGTTGTTGGGTTATGATGTTGATAAAGAAAGCATTAGTCTAACAAAATTGGTTTTACCAGAGTATTTTGAGCATACTATGGAGTCTTTTAAAGAACTGTATAATTCAGGCAAAATAAAGAATTACAAAGTAAAAATTTTAGCAAAAGATAAGACTGAGAAATTTATACAAGTAAATAGTAGTCTTATTTACAATAAAGATGGACAGCCAATAGCGGCCCAAGGCATGATTAGGGACATTACCAATGAAAATAAAGTAGAGCAATTACTAGCTGAGAAAAGAGAACAGTTAAATATTATTGTTGAAAACTCACCATTGGGAATTTTATTGACTGTTGATGGCAGCATAATTAAAGCCAACAAAAGATCAATTGAACTTCTTGGATATAGTGAGAAAGAATTAATGAAATTGAATTTAGAAGAAATTTCTATTTCATGTGCAGAAGATGGTTTGTCAGAAGCAGAGAAAGTCAATAGTACTGGTATAAAAGAGAATTATGTATTAATTAAAAAATACTACAAAAAGAATGGTTCAACTTTTTTGGCTAAAACTTCTGTAAGCAATGTAGAACAGGAAACAGGAACAAAAGGGTATCAAGTTGCTGTTATTGAAGATATTACTGAACAAAAAAACCTTGAAGCGCAAAAGGAACAACTAGTGCAAGAACTAGAGGCCAGTAATAAAGGGCTTCAAGAGTACGCATATATAGTATCCCATGATTTAAAATCCCCATTGCAAAGTATAAGTGCTTTAGCTTCATGGTTAAGAGAAGATTATTCAGATAAATTGGATGAAAATGGAGTATTCCAATTAAAGGCGATGCAAGAAAAAGTTGAGACAATGGATAGGCTTATTGATGGAATCTTGAAGTATTCCACCACTAAAAGTGATAGTCTAGACAATAAGGAAGTGGATGTCAATGCTGTAATACAAGACATTAAACATATAATTTTTATACCAGACCATGTTGAGTTAAGAACATTGAAAACCTTGCCCATAATTTTTGCCGATAAAACTAAAATACATCAGCTTTTTCAAAATATTATAAGTAATGCTGTAGTGCATATTGAAAATGAAAAAGGGCTTGTTGTTGTAGATTGTAAGGAGACACCAACACATTGGAAATTTAGTATAAAAGATAATGGAGTTGGAATCCCTAAAAAATACCACGAAAGGATTTTCAAAATATTTCAATCAGTAGGAGATAACGACAGTAAAAAATCTACAGGCATTGGCCTTTCCATTGTTAAAAATATAATTGATCGGTATAAAGGTAAAATATGGTTAGATAGTGAAATAGGGAAAGGAACAACATTTTATTTTACTATAAAAAAAGATTTCAAAGAGTAATATTGGTATCAAACCAATCATAAAAAATAAAAGATGAAAATTAATCAAGCAAAAAAACTTAAAGGAAAAGACTGGGAATTTACCCAAGAGACAAAATTAACAGAACCATTGGTTTTGGTATTTGGGGATAGATTTATTCTAGAGTCTAAAGATTTATATAATGAGATCAAGGAAATGTATCCAGACGGGCATATTATATTTGGATCAACATCTGGAGAAATTTTAAATTCCAATGTATATGAAGAAAGCATTACTATAACGGCAATTGAGTTTGAAAAAACCACATTTAAAATTGTCAGTAAAAATGTAAAGGACAGTAAAAGTATTGAAGCATTGGGAGCAGAAATATCCGATCAGTTTTCCAGGGATAACCTGCAGCACTTATTTATTGTTTCAGATGGTAGTTTTGTTAATGGAAGTGGGTTAATAGAAGGTTTAGAATCCAATGAGCTTCATAAAATATCCATTACGGGAGGTTTGTGCGGAGATGGTGCTCGTTTTGAAAAAACACTGGCATCTTATAATGAAAACCCCAAACAAGGAGAAGTAATCGCAATAGGGTTCTATGGAGAAGATTTAGAAGTTTCATATGCCAATTATGGTGGGTGGCTTCCTTTTGGTCCAGAAAGGACCATAACTAAATCCATTGATAATGTACTGTATGAAATTGATGGCAAACCAGCTTTAGATCTTTATAAACAATATTTAGGGGAAAAAGCAAAGGAATTGCCACAGGCAGCTCTGTTATTCCCGTTAACAGTTTGGCAAGATGAAAATTCAGAACCTTTGGTACGTACTATTTTGAATATAGATGAGGAAAGCAATTCTATGATTTTGGCAGGGGATGTTCCCGTTAATTCAAAAGTACAGTTAATGATGTCATCTGTTGATGATATTGCAGAAGGGGCATCAAGTGCAGCAAAGTATGCCATGCGAAATAGAAAAAATAAACCAGAGTTGGCTATTTTGGTAAGCTGTGTAGGCAGGAAATTGGTGATGGATCAGCGAACAGAAGAAGAAATTGAAGAAGTTGTGGAAATCATAGGCGAGCAGGCAAAAGTAACAGGTTTTTACTCTTATGGAGAAATGGCGCCTTTTGCCGGACAAAAAGATTGCCAATTGCACAACCAAACAATGACATTAACTTTATTGAGTGAATAAATGCATTCATTACTAGAAAGACAAATAAGAAAGTTTTTACCAGATGATTTAAAGAATCATCAGGAAATCAATGTTTTTTTTGATTCTATTGAGAAATCATATTCCAATTATGAAGAAAGACTAAAAATGATTGAACGGGCAACTTCATTGAGTTCCCAAGAATTATATGAAGCCAATAAAAAATTAAATAAAGAGACTGAAAGCCAAAAGAAAATTTTAGAAACGTTAAGTAAAACAGTTTCATCTATAGAAAGTACATCCAAAAAAGAAGATGTAGAAGGCACAAATGATTTTGATCCACTAAAACTTGTTGAAGATATAGAAAACCAAACCAATAGGATTATAGAAATAACAGCTGAGAAAGATGTGCTTCTAAAAAACTTAGAACAACAAAATGAATCTTTGAACAATTATGCCCATATGGTATCGCATGATTTAAAATCTCCAATAAGGAATATCTATTCATTGGTTAGTTGGGTGTTTGAGGACAGTGATGATGGCTTTAAGACCCAAAGTAAAAATAGTTTTGATCTTATTTTTCAAAACTTAACAAAAATGGATGGTTTAATAGATGGTATTTTGCGTCATTCCATAATAGATTCTTTAGAAGAGAATACAGTTGATATTGATATTAATCTTTTGGTGGAGGAAATTAAAAACACAGTTTTTGTTCCCGAAAATGTAGAAGTAAAAATTTCTTCAAAATTACCAACATTGTTTGCTGGTAAATATAGGATGGAACAGTTGTTTAAAAATTTGATTACAAATGCCATAACAGCTACAGAACAAAATGATATTGGAGAAGTTATAGTTGGTGCAGAGGAAAAAGATAATAATTGGATATTCAGTATAAAGGATAATGGCAGTGGTATTCCCGAACATTTGCAAACAGGAATATTTGATATGTTCAAAAAGCTGGAAAATGATACCAATGCTACAGGAATTGGATTGGCCTTGGTAAAAAAAGTCATCAATTTTTATGAAGGGGATATTTGGCTTTCATCTGAAGAAGGTATGGGGACCACGTTCTTTTTCACACTAAAAACAAAGCAAAAAGATGGAGAAGCCTAATTTAGATTACATAAAGGAAATTTCTGCGGGAAGTGAAGAGTTTGAGCAAAAATTCATTGATATTATAAAATCTGAATTTCCAAAAGAGAAAAGTGATTATCTAACCTTTTTTGATAAAGGTGAACTGGATGAGTCATCTAAAGTAGTACATAAAATTAAGCATAAGTTTGGTATTTTAGGAATGAAAGATTCATACGAACTGGCAATTAAGTATGAAAAAGATTTAAAAGCCGGGGACACAAAACTTAAAGATGATTTTTCTGGAGTGTTGAACATGGTAGACGAATTTATTGTAAAAATAACATAACGTGAATTGTATAATTGTTGATGATGAAGAAACTGCCAGAGCTATAGTTTTTCAGCTCTGTGAAACGGTTCCAGATATAGAAGTTGTTGCGCAGTTCCCCAATGCAATAGAAGCGCTAAAATTTTTAAATCATAATACGGTGGATCTTATTTTTCTGGACATTCATATGCCCGGACTTACTGGTTTTGATTTTATAGAGACATCTAGAACCCCAACCAAAGTAGTTCTCACAACTTCTGACAAAGATTTTGCCATAGAAGCATATGGGTATGAAACCATTGTTGATTATTTAGTAAAACCAATAGAAAGGGAAAGGTTTGAAATATCAATTAGCAAAGTGAGGAATGTACTTTATAATAAGGCCCATCCTGTTTTGAATACTTCTCAATCCAATATAGGGGAAGATCTATATATTAATATAGATAGGCGTTTAATTAAATTAAAGTATGGAAATATCCTTTTTATTGAAGCCAAAGGGGATTATATAGAAATAAAAACAATAGATACCTTACACCGTGTACATTCTACTTTAAAAAAAATAAAAGAAAAACTTCCCGACACCTTTTTTCTACAACTACATAGATCCTTTATTATTAACGTTAACAAGATTATAGACATTCAAGACAATAGTGTTTTGATTGACAGAAGTGTGATTCCCATTAGTAGATCTAATAG
>CAYNLI010000123.1:0-6923 GCA_964398035.1 uncultured Flavobacteriaceae bacterium
GGATGTATAACATCTGGACTTTTTAATAAGTCTGTATTAGCTGCAAATATTTCCTTGTATTTCATAAGGTCACCATAATAATGCTTGGCAATTAAGCTTAAAGATTCACCACTTTTCACAGTATGTCTGTGATATACAGTTTCATCTTCAACAGTAATATTTGCTTTTATATCAGAAAGGTCACCATTGGAAATTTCTTTGATTTTATCCCAAATGATATTTTTTTCATAATGGGTAGCGGCCATTCCTTTAACTTTTAGAATACCATCTTCTACAGCGACTTTTCCATCTTTAACGCCCAGTCCTTCTGCAAGGTCTAAAACATCTTGATATTTTGCTTTAACGCTCATTTTATTTTATTTTAATGGTTAATATTTATGGTTTCAATATAGCAATTATCAGGCCATTTCGCTAAGAAAATGCAAAATTTGTAAAAAGGAAGGTAACCTTCTATATATAAGGTTTGTAATACAATTAAATAATTGTATTTTTGCACTCCTTTTTAGCAAAGAGTCAAGAGAGAAAGGGGAAAGAAACAGTTATAAATTAATCCTTCTATAAGTATTGTTTACTCTTGTAGCCTTATAGAATACAAAAATGATCAGCAAAATGGCTGAAGAAAAAGAAACTCCCGCAGTTGAAGAAACTGCAGCAGTAGTTGAAGAAACTACCGAAACAGTACAAGAAGAAAAAGTTGAAGCTCCTGTACAAGATCCAAAAGAATTTTTAGAAAACTTTAATTGGGAAAAATACGAACAAGGTATTGAGCGTGTTGAGGATTCCAAACTTGAAGAATTTGAAAAGCTGGTAACAGAAAACTTTGTTGATACAGCTGATGAAGAGGTTGTGACAGGTACAGTTGTTTATTTAACTGAACGTGAGGCAATAATTGATATCAACGCAAAATCTGAAGGTGTAATCTCGCTTAACGAATTTCGTTACAATCCAGACCTAAAAGTAGGTGACAAGGTTGAAGTTCTTATAGATATCCGTGAGGATAAAAGTGGTCAATTGGTTTTGTCACATAGAAAAGCAAGAACAATCAAGGCTTGGGAAAGAGTAAATACTGCCCATGATAATGAAGAAATAGTAACTGGTTTTGTTAAGTGCAGAACTAAAGGTGGTATGATAGTGGATGTGTTTGGTATTGAAGCATTCCTTCCAGGTTCACAAATTGATGTGAAGCCTATTCGTGATTATGACCAATATGTAAATAAAACTATGGAATTCAAGGTTGTGAAAATCAATCATGAGTTTAAGAACGTAGTGGTTTCTCATAAAGCGTTGATTGAGGCTGATATCGAAGAACAGAAAAAAGAAATTATCAGTCAATTAGAAAAAGGACAAGTATTAGAAGGTATTGTTAAGAACATTACATCTTACGGTGTATTTATTGATCTTGGTGGTGTTGATGGACTTGTTCATATTACTGACCTTTCTTGGAGTAGAATAAACCATCCTAATGAAATAGTGGAATTGGATCAGAAATTAAATGTTGTTATACTTGATTTTGATGACAATAAATCTAGAATCCAATTAGGTCTTAAACAATTGGAAAAACATCCTTGGGAAGCACTAAGTGATGAAATTAAAATTGGTGACCAAGTAAAAGGAAAGGTTGTTGTTATAGCAGATTACGGTGCATTTATAGAAGTAGTAGAAGGTGTAGAAGGATTGATTCACGTTTCTGAAATGTCATGGTCCACTCACTTACGTTCCGCTCAGGATTTCGTAAAAGTAGGGGATATTGTTGATGCAGTTGTATTGACATTGGATAGAGAAGATCGTAAAATGTCTTTAGGTATTAAACAATTGACTCCAGATCCATGGACAGATATTACAACGAAATATCCTGTAGGTTCTAAGCACAAAGGTATTGTTAGAAACTTTACCAATTTTGGTGTATTTGTAGAATTAGAAGAAGGAATAGATGGTTTAATTTATATTTCTGACCTTTCTTGGACTAAGAAAATCAAGCATCCATCTGAATTTGTAACTGTAGGAGATACTTTAGAAGTAGAAGTATTGGAATTAGATGTTGAAGGACGTAAATTAAGTTTAGGTCACAAACAAACTACTGAAAATCCTTGGGACAAGTATGAAACTGAGTTTGCACTTGGAACTGTTCACAAAGCGGAAATAGGAGAGATAGTTGACAAAGGTGCAACTATTGATTTCAATGAAGATATAGTAGCTTTTGTACCTTCTCGTCATCTAGAAAAAGAAGATGGTAAGAAATTGGTAAAAGGTGAAGAGGCAGAATTTAAGATTATTGAGTTCAATAAAGAATTCAAAAGAGTTGTTGCCAGTCATACTGCTATTTTTAGAGAAGAAGAGCAACGTAATGTTAAGCAAGCGGTTAAGAGAGCTGCCACTGCTGCTGAGGAAGCTAAACCTACTTTAGGTGATGCCAACGAAGCATTACAAGCGTTGAAGGATAAAATGGAAGGAAAAACTAAGTAATTAGTATTTTTATTCTATAGTATTAAAACCCAGGCATTTGCTTGGGTTTTTTTGTTTTATATAGTATCAGGATCAGTATAAATCATCATATAATAAAAAGCTCCCTCAGTATTTAACTAGAAATTCTTATTTTTGTATTTCAAAAGTGTTGGTCAACTAGCCCATGAGTCAAAAAGTACTGCTTTCCTCAAAAGAAATACACATCATACTACACCGTTTGGCTTGCCAGCTTTTAGAAACCCATTTAGATTTTAAAAACACTGTATTGATAGGGATACAGCCTAGAGGTATCTTTTTGGCACAACGTTTGGCCAAGATTCTTAAAGAAGAATACAAAGTAAAAGATATTGACTTGGGATTCTTGGACATTACCTTCTATAGGGATGATTTTAGAAGAGGGGAGAAAACATTGGAAGCCAATACAACAAAAATTGATTTTTTAATAGAAGATAAAAATGTGGTATTGATTGATGATGTGTTGTATACAGGAAGAAGTATAAGAGCGGCATTAACCGCCATAGAATCATTTGGTAGACCAAAAGGGATAGAGTTGTTGACATTGATAGACCGTAGGTTTAGTAGGCATTTGCCCATACAGCCCAATTATAGAGGCAGACAGGTAGATGCCATAAACAATGAGAAGGTAAAGGTGATGTGGGAAGAGAATGATGGAAAAGACATAATTTATTTGGTAAATAATTAAATATGAGTGAATTAAGTGTAAAACACTTGTTGGGAATTAAATATCTAAATGAAAAAGATATTCAACTCATTTTTGAAACTGCAGACCATTTTAAAGAAGTAATAAACCGTTCCATTAAAAAAGTTCCTTCTCTAAGAGATATTACAATAGCCAATATTTTTTTTGAAAACAGTACTCGCACTAAATTATCTTTTGAGCTGGCAGAAAAACGTCTGTCTGCGGACGTGTTAAATTTTTCTGCGGCACAATCATCGGTTAAAAAAGGAGAGACATTAATAGATACAGTAAATAATATTCTATCCATGAAGGTGGATATGGTGGTCATGCGCCATCCTAACCCTGGAGCCGGAATATTTTTAGCGAAGCACGTAAATGCTTCAATTGTAAACGCAGGGGACGGGGCACATGAGCATCCTACACAAGCATTGTTGGATTCCTATTCCATTAGAGAAAAGTTGGGCGATGTTTCTGGTAAAAACGTAGTCATAGTAGGGGATATTCTTCATTCAAGAGTAGCGTTATCAAATATATTTGCACTTAAATTACAGGGAGCAAATGTTAAAGTATGTGGACCAAAAACACTAATACCCAAGTATATAGAATCTTTGGGAGTTAAGGTAGAAACAAATTTGGAAAAGGCATTACAATGGTGTGATGTTGCCAATATGTTGCGCATCCAAAATGAAAGAATGGATATTAGTTATTTCCCTACAACACGGGAGTACACACAACAATATGGTGTCAATAAAGCGCTATTGGATAAATTGGATAAGCAGATTGTAATCATGCATCCAGGTCCTATAAATAGAGGAGTGGAAATTACCAGCGATGTTGCAGACTCTGATCAGTCCATCATTTTAAATCAGGTAGAGAACGGTGTTGCCATTCGTATGGCCGTAATATACTTATTAGCTTCAAAAATAAAATAAGACAAAATGATTTTTAATAAAGAAGGTACAACCACTATTGTTTCTCAAGAAAATGCATCATTGCAAAAATTTTTGAAAAATTTAAAAGATGCGTACAAGACATTAAAAAATGATCATATAATTGTCAACCTATTTTCTTTTTCATTGCTTTCTTCTGGAGATTTGTTAGAATTTTTAGAGCTTTCCAATACACATAGGGGTTCTAAAAAATCTTTTGTTCTAGTAACGGAAAAGGTATCTTGTGATGAGGCTCCAGATGAAATATGTGTAGTGCCTACCATTCAGGAAGCTAAGGATATTATTGAAATGGAAGAAATAGAAAGGGATTTAAACCTGTGAAATTACACACCCTAGGTTGTTATGCCGCTACTCCTAGAACAATGACCAACCCTACCTCTCAGGTATTGGAAATTAAAAACCATATGTTTCTTATTGATTGCGCAGAGGGAACCCAAGTACAATTGCGGAAGAATAAAATAAAATTTTCCAGAATCAACCATATTTTTATATCTCATTTGCACGGCGACCATTTTTTTGGATTACCCGGGCTTATTTCTACGTTTAGATTGTTAGGAAGGGAAAAAGAAATGCATATATACGGACCAAAAGGAATTAAAGAAGCAATTACATTACTTTTAAAATTAGGAGATTCTTGGACCAATTATCATTTATATTTCCATGAGTTAACCTCTAAAGAGTCAGAGCTGGTTTTTGAAAATGAAAAAATCACTGTGCACACCATACCGTTAAATCATAGAATATATACCAATGGTTTTCTGTTTAGGGAAAAGTTGGGCGACAGGAAATTAAATATAAAAGCTGTAGAAAAGCTTAAGATTGATAAAAGCCAGTATCAGAATATAAAAAACGGAAAAGATATTGTTTTAGATAATGGTAATACTGTTTCAAATACAGAATTGACTTTTGACCCACCCAAACCTAAAAGTTACGCGTATTGCAGTGATACGGCCTATAAGCCAGATATAATACCGCAAATTAAAAATGTTGATGTCTTGTACCATGAGTCAACCTTTTTAGATTCAGAAAAGCATTTGGCGGCCAAAACAAAGCATGCAACGGCCAAAGAAGCCGCTTCCATAGCTAAAGAAGCTGGTGTTGGTCAATTGTTATTGGGGCATTATTCTACGCGCTACAAGTCCATTGATTTGTTTAAAGAGGAAGCTCTAGAGGTTTTTCCAAATGTTGAACTGGCAGATGACGGTAAAATGTTTGAGTTTTAAGAAAAATATATTTAGCTTTCCATTTATATCAGCCCCTACTTTTTTTAATATATGTTTTTATGGGTAAAATAGATTTTAACAACAAGATGTTTTCGTTAGTTGATAACTCGAAGAATGGTAAAGTGGATACCAGTACTGTATTTAAATACAAGCAAGAGGGCGATTTGGTAACTGCAGATTATTATGGAGGAACTATTAAATATGGAAAAATAATTGCGCAATTAAAAGATAAAAAACTCCATATGTTGTATCAGTGCATAACAATAGATAATGAATTGAAAGCAGGAAAAGCACTCGCTGATATTACTTTTACTGAGGAAAATAAGATAGCTCTCTCCTTAAATTGGGAATGGTTGAATGGAGATAATGAAAAAGGGGTTTCCCAGTATATAGAAAATTAAAATACATTCTTTTTTATACGATTATTTAATAAAAAACCCTGAGACCTTTCGCCTTTTCCGTTCTTTTATGCAACTTTGTTGCTATATCTTATTCATACCCATACATATGCAGAAAGACTTAGGAAAACATAGAAAATCGTATGAGAAAAGTGCCTTGATAAAAGATGCTATTTCAGACAATCCCATGGAGCTTTTTCAGAAATGGTTTTATGAAGTAGAAGCATCAGAAAGTGTGGATGAATCAAACGCAATGACTATATCTACCTTAGGTTTGGACGGTTATCCAAAAAACAGGGTAGTACTTTTAAAGAAATATACTCATGAAGGGTTTATTTTTTATACCAATTATGAAAGTGAAAAAGGAAAGGCCATAGCAGAGAACCCCAATGTTTGTTTGTCTTTCTTTTGGGCAAATATGGAAAGGCAGGTAATCATCAAAGGAAGGGCTGAAAAGATAGCGAAGAACTTATCTGATGGGTATTTTGAGTCTAGACCAGAAGGAAGTAAATTGGGAGCATTGGTTTCTGCACAGAGTGAGGTTATTGCATCAAGAAAGGAAATTGAAGAAAAGCTTAAAGCCTTGGAACAGGAATATGCTAATAAAGAAATAGAACGTCCAGAACATTGGGGAGGGTATATTGTAAAACCTATTTCAATTGAATTTTGGCAAGGAAGACCCAACAGATTGCATGATAGGATAAGATACACAATGACTGAAGATTATTCATGGAAAATAGAGCGGTTGGCTCCTTAAAACAATTGTGGAATGAAGAATCTTATACTGGTAAGGCATGGTAAATCTTCTTGGGATTACAACGTAGATGATAAGGATAGACCTTTAAAAGAAAGAGGTATTGATGATGCCCATTTGGTAGCATCAAAATTCAAATCCCAAAACATAAAAATAGATGCTGTTTTTTCTAGCCAAGCAATAAGGGCATTGCACACGTGTGCAATTTTTTTGCGAGAACTGAACGTTCCTTTCTCCAAACTTCAGATAAATAATGACTTATATGATTTTTCAGGCGAAAGCGTTTTTCAATTTGTGGAAGGTTTACCCAAAAATATAGATACTGCCTTAATTTTCGGTCACAACAATGCTTTTACCAATGTTGTCAATACATTGGGGAATAAGTATATAGAAAATGTAGTTACATCAGGTTTGGTTCATATATCTTTTAATGTT
>CAYNLI010000124.1:0-6738 GCA_964398035.1 uncultured Flavobacteriaceae bacterium
ACAGAAATAATAAAACAACTAATTACTATATTTATTATGTGCCTAAATCAAAAAAACGATTACATTCTTCTTTAGGATATAAAACCCCTTATGAAGTAGAACAAGAATTTTATCAATTTAAATATGTAGCATAGGTCTTAGAAAATTTGTCCGCCTTTTTGTTGAAAGTCCACAATACCAATAATTAAATCAATTCAACAAATCTCCTTACATTTACTGCACTTAAAATAAAACAATGTCTGTCGCCAAAAAAGAATATAAAAGAGTTACCGTAAAATCCCTTGTGGACATGAAAAAAAATGGTGAAAAAATATCCATGCTTACAACCTATGATTACTCTATGGCTAAAATTGTGGATGCCGCCAATGTAGATGTTATTTTAGTGGGCGATTCTGCCAGTAATGTCATGGCAGGTCATGAAACTACGTTGCCTATTACTTTGGATCAAATGATCTATCATGCCAGTTCAGTTATACGCGCTGTAAAAAGGGCTCTGGTTGTGGTGGATATCCCATTTGGAAGTTACCAAAGCGATCCAAAGGAGGCTTTACGTTCTGCAATCAGGATTATGAAAGAAAGCGGTGCACATGCCGTAAAGGTTGAAGGTGGAGTGGAAATCAAAGAATCTGTGAAACGCATCTTAAATGCAGGTATTCCCGTAATGGGGCATTTGGGCCTAACACCACAGTCCATTTATAAATTTGGCACGTATACAGTACGAGCCAAGGAAGAACAGGAAGCTGATAAATTAAAACAAGATGCCAAAATGTTGGAAAAAGCGGGGTGTTTTGGTATTGTATTGGAAAAAATTCCTGCTGAATTGGCAAAAGAAGTGGCAGAAAGCGTTTCTATTCCCATCATTGGCATTGGTGCAGGAAACGGAGTGGATGGTCAAGTATTGGTTGTACATGACTTATTGGGCATGACACATGAATTTAATCCAAGATTCTTACGTAGGTATATGAATTTATATGAGGAAATGGGAAATGCCATTTCTCAATATGTAGAAGATGTAAAGAGCAGCGACTTTCCAAATGAAGAAGAGCAATACTAGAAAATTTTAAATGTTACGTTTTAAATTGATGGGTTAATAGTTTTGGTATAAAAAACAGAATGAATATAAAAAGAATTGGGATTATATTGATTGTTCTATTGAACATTGGTTGTGACCAAATTTCAAAAGGAATTGTCAGAAAAAAAATAGCTTCCTCAGAATATATTCAAGTAATAAATGATAATTTTGTGTTGACCAATGTAGAAAATACCGGTGCTATGCTTGGTGTAGGACAAAATCTACCACAACCCTTAAAAATTCTTCTTTTGCAGATTTCCCCTATTCTAATATTAATGTTTCTAACATTCAATATTCTAAAAAAAAGGAATTTAAATAAATGGTTGACCATTGCTTTTGCTTTTGTTATTGGTGGTGGGGTTGGGAATTTAATTGATCGTGTGGCATATGGTTCTGTCACAGACTTTATGCACATTAGTCTTGGCCCTATAAAAACTGGCATCTTTAATATGGCAGATGTTTCTGTGACGTTGGGAGGTATATTTATTCTTTTGTTTTCTTTTAGGCGTAAAAAAACAGTCATTAGTGAACAATAAAATAACATCTGACCCTAACAATCTTCAAGTATTATATGAAGACAATCACTTAATTGTCATCAACAAAAGGTCTGGTGATATTGTACAAGGTGATAAAACAGGAGATATGCCCTTAAGTGAGGTTGTAAAACAATATATCAAAGAAAAATACAACAAACCTGGCAATGTATATTTAGGTGTTGCACATAGGTTGGACAGACCTACTTCTGGAATTGTAGTTTTTGCAAAAACCTCAAAAGCGCTTCCTAGATTAAACAAACTCTTTGCAGAAAAAGAAGCTCAAAAAACTTATTGGGCAGTGGTTAAAAACAAGCCCGTAAAAGAAAATGACACACTTGTTCATTGGCTAAAACGCAATACCAAACAAAATAAATCCTACGCATACAAAAATGAAGTACCAGATAGCAAAAAAGCTATTCTAGATTATAAAATCATAAAAAAACTAGATAATTATTACCTCGTAGAAATTGATTTAAAAACAGGAAGGCATCATCAAATACGGGCTCAACTTACAAATATTGGTTGTACAATAAAAGGTGACTTAAAATATGGTTCTGACCGTAGTAATAAAGATGGTAGTATTCATTTGCATGCAAGGAAGTTGTCTTTTATACATCCCGTAAAAAAAGAAAAGATAGAAATCATTGCCCCTCCACCCAATGATTCTATTTGGAACGCCTGTTTGTAACTTTTTTTGCTACATTTAGAGGACTAAACACTATGACTATGTTCCGTAAATTCATATTTATTCTTATACTCTTTTATCCAAAGGCACTGTTCCTCTATAGTCAAACTGCCATGGGGCTTTGGATGCGGTAGGGTAATCTCTACCATGTTTTACTTCACGCCCTCTTTCTAGCACTAATACTTTTAACCCTTTTTCACATAATTCTTTTGCTGCCCAGTCACCACTTGCGCCAGACCCAACAACAATTGCGTCGTAGGTACTTTTCTTTTCTGAATCTATATTGAAATTTGCCATTTTTCTTTAACAAAAGAAAAAATAATTGAAAATATATGCGCAGGAATGTTTAAAAAATATCAATCATTATCTCACTAGCGCCTTGGCCTTCTCTTTTATTATTTGCCCTACAGGTTTATTTTGCAAATGACTCTCTAGCCAAGAAATAATATCTAAATAAAGAAATGCACGTTTCTCATAAGGGTGATTTTCATATTTTTTTAATTCATTGTGCAATTTTTGGAATTCATTATTAAGCTCATGGGGGTAAATATCACCCAACTTTCTTAAGAACTTAATCATTTCTTTTTGGACGGCATGTAAATCGTTCATTTTCAATAAAAACTTATACGTGCTTTTTAATTGTACTTCTAGATGATAATCCATTCCAGCCTCATAATGTGCCACCAAACTCAATACACGGGCAAAACACATAAGATCTTCCCGCATTTTCAAATTCTTGTTGGTAATTATCTTTTTTAGATATAAAATGCAGTTTTTGTTATCACCAATACCAAAATAGAGGCATGCAATTTTATAGTAGAAAATCATAACATGATGTTCATCTATTCTATCTCTATGCTTATTGATTCCGTATTCAATAATATTAATCAAATAAACCCCCTTTTCAAAAGTACCCTCTAAAAAATGTTGGTTCAATTTATTGGAATTAATATATAGGAAAGCCAAAGAATTAATATTGTCATTCTTTGGAAACTCTTTGCTCGTAACCATATTTTCCAACCTTTCCAAGGTCTCTTTAAACTGTGAGCTATATCTTACAAAAAATAAAGATTCCAATAAATAATGGTTTCCCTTTAAAAAGAAAACAGGGTTTAGGTAAATCATTTTCTTCTGTTCATAAAAAAGATCTACCCATTTACTAGAATATTTATAACAGGATAAAAAATCTTGGGTTAAAAAACTATACCATAAGTGTGCTTTGTAAAGCCATAATTTTTCTCTAAAGCCCAAATCTTCTAGCTGAAATTTAGGTAAGTGTTTTTCAAAGTATTTTTTAACTTTTTGGTAGTCTTCATCACTTCTAACATACCCCAATTTCAACATCATACCGTACAATTGTAATGATAAATTAGAAAGCTTACTGGTCATTACATTTTGCTCGGACAGTTCTTTGGCCTGTACGGCCAATTCATCTGCCCTATCTGGAATACTCCTTGTAATATACTGGGTCTCAATAACTTTTTCTAACTCTACAATTTCATAGGCAATGTTTTTTTCTTCATTCTCTATGGCTGTAGTTTTTGTTTTATCCAAAATTTTAAGACTTTGCTTGTACAGTCCTTTTTGATACAAAATAGTTGCAAAATCCAATTGCTCACGTATTTGTACTCTTATATTTTGGTTTACGGGATTTAATCTAAGACTAACTAGAATTTGCTTGTATAGATGTGCCTTGAGGTTAGAAAGCTGTGTTTTTTTTACAACTCCACTATCCAAAATTATTTTCTCATCATATTTTTTCATTTTGTCCAATAAATTGAACAAGGCCAAAAACTTGGCATCTGTATTTACTCCCAATCGACCAACATACAATTTAAACTGCCTTTTTTCAGATTTTGAAAGCGATTTAATCAAAACAAACAAGGAGTCTTTATGGGCATTTGTCATCGTAAAAAATATAATTTAAATAATTGTATATCAGCATTTTAAACAATACACAATCTAATTTGGCGTTGTAAATGATTTTAGCACATGCACCAAATTGTATAAGCTAACCATAACTTCGTATGGGTTGCTTAAAATTATGTAAATTTAAGAGCTTAAAATTATGCAAATAATATGAGTAAAGATAAGGTACAAATTTTTGATACTACATTAAGGGACGGAGAACAGGTTCCTGGATGTAAATTGGATACTACGCAAAAATTGGTCATTGCAGAAAGATTGGATAATTTAGGTGTTGATATTATTGAAGCAGGTTTTCCTGTATCTAGCCCTGGAGATTTTATTTCTGTAAATGAAATAGCCAAGCAGATGAAAAATGCAATTGTTTGTGGATTAACAAGAGCTGTAAAAAAAGATATTGAAGTGGCTGCTGAAGCCTTAAAGCATGCGAAACGACCAAGAATACATACAGGAATTGGCACTTCTGACTCCCATATAAAATTCAAATTTAATTCTAACAGGGACGCTATTATTGAGAGGGCAGTTGAGGCTGTTAAATACGCTAAGACTTTTGTGGAAGATGTTGAATTTTATGCTGAAGATGCTGGGAGAACTGATAATGATTTTTTAGCCAGAGTTTGTGAAGCAGTTGTAAAAGCAGGTGCTACAGTTTTGAATATTCCAGATACAACGGGTTATTGCTTGCCAGAAGAATATGGTGCCAAAATTAAATATTTAAAAGAGAATGTAAAAGGCATTCATAAAGCGGTGCTTTCTTGCCACTGCCATAATGACCTTGGATTGGCAACTGCAAATTCTATAGCTGGTGTGGTCAATGGTGCAAGGCAAATAGAGTGCACCATAAATGGCATTGGAGAGCGTGCTGGGAATACTGCTTTAGAAGAAGTTGTTATGATTTTAAGACAGCATCCTACTCTGAATTTTGATACTAACATCAACAGTAAATTATTGTACAGCACTAGTCAAATGGTGTCACAAAAAATGGGAATGCCTGTACAGCCCAATAAGGCCATCGTTGGCTCTAATGCCTTTGCGCACAGTTCTGGCATCCATCAAGATGGAGTAATCAAAAACAGGGAAACGTATGAAATTATGGATCCAGAAGATGTGGGTGTAAATGAATCTTCTATTGTACTAACTGCAAGAAGTGGTAGGGCTGCATTGGCTTACAGGGCAAAAAAAGTAGGTTATGAACTTTCAAAAATTCAGTTAGATACTGTGTATCTTGAATTCCTGAAGTTTGCTGACAAAAAGAAAGAAATTCTTGATGATGATATCCATCAAATAATTGATGCGAGTAATATTAAGATAGAAAGTATAGCTTAAATGAAACTAAAAATTGCTCTCTTACCCGGCGATGGTATTGGACCCGAAGTATTGGCACAGGGCATAAAGTGCTTACAAGCCATTGAAGAGACTTTTAATCATGATTTTAGTTACATAGAGCTTCCCGTAGGTGCTATGGCCATTGAAAAATACGGTATTCCACTTCCTAATAGCACATTAAAGGTCTGTAGAGATTCTGATGCCATCCTATTTGGCGCAATTGGTGACCCTAAGTATGATAATGACCCAGATGCCAAAATACGTCCAGAACAAGCTTTATTTAAGCTACGTAAAGAATTGGATCTTTTCGCAAACATAAGGCCTGTAAAAATGTTCCCCACACTTATAGATAAATCTCCTATAAAAAAGAAAATTATTTTAGGTACAGATTTTGTTATATACCGAGAGCTTACAGGTGGTATTTATTATGGAAAGAAAAAACTGAGCAAGGATGGGACAATTGCTACTAATCTCTGTGAATACACAGAAAAAGAAATAAGCAGAATTACACATTTGGCATTTAAAGCTGCCAAAGGCAGAAAAAAGAAAGTCACCCTTGTAGATAAAGCCAATGTGCTAGAGTCCTCACGTTTATGGCGAAGAGTGGTTACAAGAATTGCCGAGAGCTATCCAGAAGTTACTTTAGAATATATGTTTCTTGACAATGCCGCCATGCAACTTATTCTTGCCCCTACTCAGTTTGATGTCATATTAACGGAAAATTTATTTGGAGATATTTTATCTGCCGAAGGAAGTGTAATCGGTGGCTCTATAGGGCTTTTACCCTCTGCATCTATTGGCGAAGAAAACGCAATGTTTGAGCCCATTCATGGCTCTTACCCTCAAGCCAAAGGAAAAGATATTGCCAACCCAATAGCCGCAATTTTATCTGCTGCAATGTTGTTACAACATTTTGGCTTACATGAAGAAGTGATGGCAATAGTTTTAGCAGTAGATAAAACCATGAAAAAGAATATTGTTACTCCAGACTTAGACAAGAACAGTACATTTGGAACAAACCATGTAGGCGACTCTATCGCTAGTCATATTTTGGATATGGATGATGACCTAAACATCAATGATGAAAATATAGGGCTAGGAAAATCTACTATTATCTAAATTATATTCTTTCCAATACACAAGTAAAAGATTACAGATAATTGAATCATATACATGTTGAATGTCTAAAGACA
>CAYNLI010000125.1:0-4698 GCA_964398035.1 uncultured Flavobacteriaceae bacterium
AAAGTAAAAGTTCTTATTGAGCGCTACAATAGTGATCGGCTCTTTACTTTTGTGCTTAAAAAACTATTTTAAACAAAAAGACCAACTTGTAACAAGTTGGTCTTTTTTATTTTTATGTTGAAGTCTTTTTAATTTATTGAGCTGCAACAGGTGCTTTTACTTCACCTTTTATTTTTAATACTTTGGTAGGCGTGTCCGCATTGGATATTACTGTAATAGCCTTTCTAATGGGACCAACTCTGTTTGTATCATATTTTACTTGTATTTCACCTTTTTTCCCAGGTAAAATTGGAGCTTCTGGTTTTTTTGGAATAGTACAACCACAACTAGAGCTTACTTTGCTAATAATCAATGGAGCATTACCCGTATTGGTGAATTCAAAGGCCCTAACACCATTACTACCTTTTTCAATTGTTCCGTAATCAACGGTTTCTGAAGTAAATTCTATTTTTGCAGAACTATCCTGGGCAGTTAAGCTAAATCCAAGTAGGCCTACAAATAATACTAGTACTAGTTTTTTCATCATTTTTGTTTTTGGGTGGATATCAAATGTATATGTTTTAGCATCATCATCCAAAAATTCTTTTGTTATGTAATAACGTTACTTATTTTTGTTTCGTATTTTAAAATTGGGTAAAAGCATAACGATTACTAAAATTTAACATAGTATTTTCGCAATTTAATATGATTGCCCAATAGCATGTAACGCAAAAACTGTACCAAAATAATGGAAATCCCTTCAAAATATGAACCCCAAAAGGTAGAAGATCAGTGGTATTCTTACTGGATGAAGCATGGTTATTTTAATTCTATACCAGATGATAGAGAGCCGTATTCCATAGTAATTCCACCACCAAATGTTACAGGAGTGCTCCATATGGGGCATATGCTCAATAATACAATACAAGATGTATTGATTCGTAGAGCCCGTCTTATGGGTAAAAATGCTTGTTGGGTGCCTGGTACTGACCATGCTTCTATTGCTACAGAAGCTAAAGTGGTTGCCAAGCTAAAAGAACAAGGTATCAATAAAACAGATATTTCCCGTGATGAATTTCTAAACCATGCTTGGGATTGGACACATGAGTATGGAGGGGTTATTTTGGAGCAGTTAAAAAAATTGGGCTGTTCATGCGATTGGAGCAGGACCAAGTTTACAATGGATGACGACATGTCAGCTTCAGTAATCAAGGTTTTTGTTGATTTATTTGATAAAGGTCTCATTTACAGAGGCCATAGAATGGTAAATTGGGATCCAGAAGCAAAGACCACCCTTTCAGATGAAGAGGTGATTCATGAAGAAAGACAGGGGTTGTTATACTATTTGTCCTATAAAATAGAAGGGTCAGATGAAACACTTACCATTGCAACCACAAGACCAGAGACCATTTTTGGGGATACAGCAATTTGCATCAACCCAAATGATGAAAGATATGGACATTTAAAAGGAAAAAAAGCAATTGTGCCCATATGTAACAGGGTTATTCCAATTATTGAAGATGAGTATGTAGATATAGAATTTGGAACAGGTTGTTTAAAAGTGACCCCTGCACATGATGTAAATGATAAAGCATTAGGGGAAAAGCACGATTTAGAAGTAGTGGATATTTTTAATGAAGATGCCACACTTAACAGTTATGGACTTCATTATCAAGGAAAAGATAGGTTTGTAGTTCGTAAAGAAATATCCAAAGAACTAGAAGAAAAAGGCTTTTTAATAAAAACAGAGCCACATCTTAATAAAGTAGGGACATCAGAAAGAACAAAAGCGGTTATAGAACCTAGGCTTTCTGACCAGTGGTTTCTTAGTATGCAAGATTTGGCAAAACCAGCTACAGACGCTGTATTAAAGAGCGGAGAGGTGAAATTGTTCCCTAAAAAATTTGAAAATACATATCGCCATTGGATGGAAAATATCCGAGACTGGAATATTTCCCGTCAATTATGGTGGGGACAACAGATTCCAGCATATTACTATGGCGATGGTCAAAATGATTTTGTGGTTGCAGAGAGCAAAGAAGAAGCTTTGATAAAAGCGCAACAAGCTGTCATTTTTAGCGGAGTCAATAGGTCTCTTACGCTTAATGATTTAAAACAAGATGAAGATGTATTGGATACTTGGTTTTCTTCATGGTTATGGCCTATTAGTGTGTTTGGTGGTATTTTAGAGCCAGATAATAAGGAGATAAATTATTATTACCCTACCAATGATTTGGTGACAGGACCAGATATTTTATTCTTTTGGGTGGCTCGTATGATTATTTCTGGATATGAATATAGAAATGAACGCCCATTTGAAAATGTTTACCTCACAGGTTTGGTACGTGACAAGCAACGCCGAAAAATGTCCAAATCCCTTGGAAATTCACCAGATGCCTTAAAATTGATTAAAGAGTATGGTGCAGATGGTGTTCGTGTTGGTCTGTTGTTGAGCGCAGCAGCTGGGAACGATTTAATGTTTGATGAGGCTTTATGCCAACAAGGGAAGAACTTTTCCAATAAAATATGGAATGCCTTTAGATTGATAAAAGGGTGGGAGGTAAGTAACCTTGCACAACCAGAAGCTTCAGTTTTGGGGGTAGATTGGTACACAGCCAAGTTTAATCAAACTTTGGTAGAGATAGAGGACCACTTTGGTAAGTATCGTATTTCTGATGCCCTTATGGCAATCTATAAATTGGTTTGGGACGATTTCTGCTCATGGTTGCTTGAAATTGTAAAACCGGCCTACCAACAGCCTATAGATACAGCTACTTTTAACGCAGTAATCCATTTATTTGAGGAAAATCTAAAACTATTGCATCCATTTATGCCCTTTTTGTCCGAAGAAATATGGCAGCATATTGACAAACGTACACCAGAACAAGCATTGGTGGTAGCAAAATGGCCAGAAATAAAAGAAGTGAATAAAAGTCTAATTAAGGAGTTTGATTTTGCTTCTGAAGTTATTTCAGGAATCCGAACCATACGCAAGGAAAAGAATATTGCCATGAAAGATGCTTTGGAACTTTCTTTGTTAAATGAGCAAAATGTTACCAAAGACTGGGATGTTGTCATACAAAAACTGACCAATGTTTCCAGTATTTCTTATGTAAATGAGACAGTAGATGGCGCGTTGAGCTTTAGAGTAAAGAGCAATGAATATTTTATTCCTATTGTTGGAACGATTGATGTAGAGGCCGAGATTAAAAAAATTACAGAAGAATTGAACTATACAAAAGGATTTTTACAATCTGTGCAAAAGAAGTTGAGTAACGAACGCTTTGTGAACAATGCTCCAGAGCAAGTTGTGGCCATGGAAAAAAAGAAAGTAGCGGATGCTGAAGCTAAAATTGAAACCTTGGAGAAGAGTTTGGCTAGTTTGGAGTGATAAACTTATCATAAACCAATTTAAGATGAAACGTAGAACAGCATTGAACTATATTGGAATAGCTCCTTTGCCATTTTTCATGCCTATCCAAGCTTCAACAGGTGATTTGGCCAGTAGTCTAATCCCTAGATGGGAAAAATCTAAAACCTACACGTTGGATATTTTTAATGCGATGCCTGCGGAGTTCATAGAGTATACACCCTCGGAAGTTCAAATGACTTTTGCCCAGCACTACATTCACTTAGGGTATTTCAACAATTTTTTCTCGGGCTTTATGATGGATGAGATTGGGTTTTCAGAGTTTGAAAAATATTTCAGCAGAACTATTTATTAGAACGCCCAGATGACATTAACCTCTTTAATAATGCCATTTTAAAGAAAAGAACAGCTGAAGAAAACAAAGAAATGATAGCGACATACCTCGCTAAAATATTTGATTTTGTCATCAATACCCTTAAAGAAATCAACGAAGGTTTTTTAAGTCTGGGTTTAGAAAAACCAAAACCATTTTTTCTGGAGAACCATACAAATCTAGACATGATTCTTAGGGCAGATGTTCATACCGCTCATCACAGGGCACAGACCATTGTCTATTTACGGTTGAAAGGAGTAAAACCACCAAGTTTTGGAATATAGTTAGACGGTAGTAAGTAATTTTGATTTTTTACTCTCATTCAATAAAGCAATAAGGGCACAGATTATAATTAGGTTCTTGGCAATGTACTGACCCAATAATGTCAATTCAAATGGACTATTATTAAAGACTTGTTCAGGAAAAAGAAATAATGGGGTAAAGGTGAAAAGTATATGCGCCAATCCAATTTTTACGGTTATTCTTCTATAGAGATTTAAGATTAGGAACAACCCAGTTCCTGTTTCTAATATGGCCAATAAAATGATGGTGATATTAGAAGGAATTAAACCAAACGTTAATTCATGGATTGTATTTTTTGCCAAACCTTCAGCAGGGCTCAACTCAGGGAAAAACTTTAAAAGACCAAACCATAAATACACAATGCCAATGGAAATGGCCATGGTATTGTTTTTAAAGAATTGTTTTGTGGAATTCATGGTTTTAATAATTTAAAATAAGCTGGGCATACTTTAAAGCACGCCCAGCTTATAAAAATGAATTACGTTTCGCTACTTGTAACTATATTAACTTATGAGCTAAAATACAGTTCTGTACATTGCAAAGAAGTTAATCATAAAGTAAAAAGATTAATGAAGAGTTAATTAAATAAACGAAAACTTAAATAAGTACAGATAACAACCATTTTTAGGTTATTTAGCACAAGCTTTGAAAAAGATATATATATATATATATA
>CAYNLI010000125.1:4798-6661 GCA_964398035.1 uncultured Flavobacteriaceae bacterium
ATATATATATATATATATAATTGTTTTTACCATATCCATATTGGGTTTGGCAGTGGTGCAGTATCAATATTTAAAGGTTGGGCTCAATTTGGCCAAGGTTCAATTTAATAGAAAAATTGGAACTTTAAGTGAAAGCATAAAACAAGAGCTTGGAGGAGATAATAAGTTAACGTTTTTGATAGGTGAATCCATTAAGGAAAATCAGACTTATTTTAATATAGGAATTGATAGTCTTAAAGATGCATCAAGTCATTTTTTAAATGATTTTTTAACCGAAAAGTTAGTGACCAATGGTATAGATGCCGATTTTTCCTATAGATTATTTGCAAGGGATACCGCATATTATCTTAAATCTCCCATAGTGTTTAAGGAAGAAAGCAATTTGGTCGTTTATCCAATAGAACTTGATGGATACCTGCCCAATCTTTTAAATCAAAGAGTGGTATTAGAGTTGAAGTTCAAAAATTTAAACACCTATTTTTTGTCCAAGTTAAACGGACTTACCTTACCAAGTCTTTTGTTTATTTTGGGAATTATAGCCACTGTAGTATGGGTGCTCAGGACTTTTTATTGGCAAAGAAATGTGATAACTACCACAAATGAATTTATAAACAATCTTACACATGAGCTTAAAACCCCAGTTTTTTCAATTGGCCTTGCAAGTAAAATGTTGGAAGAAGAGGGAGGAGTGTCGGAAGATAAAAAAGCTATGGTCGCTATTATTAGGCAAGAAGTAGAAAGGTTGAAATTTCACATAGATAAGGTTTTGGAACTCGCCAGTCTTGAGACCAAAAAGAAAGTCTTTACAATAAAGACGTTGGATTTTATGCCAAATATGCAAAAGCTTTGCTTAGAGTTTAAAACATTGTCTCCTTTGGGTAATGTTTCTTTTTCTTATGATTTAGAACCTGGCACTTATACCATAAAAGCTGAGGATTCCCATTTAGAGAATGCAATAAACAATATATTGGACAATGCAAAAAAAATATGCTGATGATCCAGAAATAGAACTTAAGGCTTTCAAGGAAAATGGAAAACTGATTATTAAAATAACCGATAATGGGATAGGGATAGAGGAGAAAGATAAAAAGCGTATTTTTCAAAAATATTACAGGGTTTCCAATGGAAATAGATATGAGGTAAAGGGATATGGATTGGGGCTTAGCTATGTAAAAAAAGTGGTGGACAATCATAAGGGGAAGATTAATGTAGAAAGTGAAATTGGCAAGGGAACCACGGTTTTCATAAAAATCCCATTATACTAGAATGGAAAAAAAATATAAAATATTACTTGTTGAAGATGATGGTTCTTTGGGTTATTTACTTTCAGAATACCTAAAGATGAAGAACTTTGATGTTGTTTGGGAGAAAAGCCCCGTTTATGGATTAAAGACTGTTGAATCTGGTATTTTTGATTTGGCAATTTTAGATGTCATGATGCCAGAAATGGATGGTTTTACCTTGGCATCGGAAATTAGCAAGATAAACCCAGAACTTCCCTTTATTTTTTTAACGGCTAGATCATTAAAAATTGATGTTTTAAAAGGATTCTCATTGGGAGCCGTTGATTACTTAAAAAAACCAATTGATGAGGAAGAACTAGTGGTTAGGATAAGTTCTTTGCTTTCAAGGTTAAATAAACCGATACAACAAATAGTTCAGAAGGAAAATTTCGATATTGGAGAATTCCATTTAAAAAGTTCTACCCAGGAATTGTTTTATAATGATAAAGCAATTCATCTAACATCCAGAGAAAATGAGTTGCTCAAATTTTTAGCTTCCCATGAGAATGAACTATGTAAGCATAAAGATATTTTAAATAGGCTATGGGGTAAGAATGATTATTTTAATAAAAAAAGTTTA
>CAYNLI010000126.1:0-6647 GCA_964398035.1 uncultured Flavobacteriaceae bacterium
CCAGATGCCGTAAATAGCAGAAAAGTTCCTGTTCGTTTTCAGTATCCAAATTCTGTAAAATCTACAAACAAAGCTAATTACGAAGAAGCGGTATCGCGTATGGGTGCAGATAATTTAAATACTAGACTTTGGTGGGATACATCAGACAATTAAAAGAACATGTCTAGAAAATCAATATTAATTTTAGTCTTGACCATAGGGATACTCTCCCTATGGTCTTGTACTATTGATGAAAAAGAGAAGAATTTAGGAATAGCACATGTGGTGGTCATTGGTTTTGATGGGTTAAGCCCAGACGGACTTAAAAATGCCCAAACACCAATGTTTGATGCCCTTATAAAAGAAGGCGCATCTACAATGCACGCCAGAGCAGTATTGCCAACAAGTTCTAGCTCTAACTGGTCCTCAATGATTATGGGTGCTGGTCCAGAACAACATGGCATTACTTCCAATGCTTGGGAGAGGGATAATTTTGTGTTGCCCGCAGTAAGCCAGAGCCAAGATTTTTTATTTCCCACTATTTTTAAATTGGTACATAACCAAATTGAAAATGCAGAAATAGGTGCCATTTACCATTGGGAAGGTTTTGGTCGACTTTTTGAGAAAAATGCTGTGGTGGATTATGATATACATGGAGAAACCGAAGTGGTAACCGCAAAACTGGCATCAACATATATAAGAGATAAAAAACCAACATTCACATTCATCCATTTTGACCATGTAGACCATGCCGGGCATGAATTTGGGCATGGAACCCAAGAATATTACAAATCTGTTGAAAAAGCAGACACTCTTTTAGGTGAAGTGATGAATGCCATTAAAGATGCTGGAATTGCAGACAATACGTTAGTAATCATTAGCGCCGATCATGGAGGTGTTGGAAAAGGCCATGGAGGAGAGACCTTGAGTGAAATAGAAATTCCCTTTATTCTTTGGGGAAAATCAATAAAAAAAGAGCATAAAATAAAATATCCCATCTATCAATATGATAATGCGGCAACTGTAGCTTTTGCGCTAGGTTTAAAAACACCACATGCATGGATAGGCAAACCCGCAAAAATGGGATTTGAAGGGTATGATGTTATGGATAAATATCCATTAAAAGAAATGCAAACTCAACCTACTATAGTACCAAAGGCAGTATTTAACAAAAGAGCAGGCGGTTTATTTGATGAAGAAGCTCGCCTGCAAATTGAAAACCCAAATGAAGGTGGTAAAATCTATTATACCATGGACGGCACCATGCCCACATCAAATTCAAAAAAATATATAGAACCCGTCAAAATAACTGAAAACACTGTAGTAAAGTCTACAATATTCAAAGATGGAAAAGTTAACAGTACCGTTGCCGATGCCTTTTATAGAATTAAATCTGAAAATGATACGGCACCTATCAATTATGAAATCTATTATCTCAATAATTTAACGAGTGTGCCCAATTTGGACAACCGTACTCCAGATGTAAAAGGAACTTGTTTTGAATTTACATCAGATGAAATAACCGATAAAATCAAAAGTAATACTGCCGTAAAATTCACTTCTCAATTAATAATAGAGACAACAGGTTCTTTTGGTTTTTTTACCCGTTCTGATGATGGAAGCAAATTATGGATAGATGGAAAAGAGGTAGTTGACAATGACGGCAACCATGGCGTTAAAGAAAAAGGAGGAGGAGTGTCCTTACAGCAGGGAACCCATGATATAGAAGTAATCTGGTACAATGGTGGCGGTGATGGTTGGTTGGATGTTTATTATCAAAGTGCATCTAAACCCAAACAAATACTGCCCACAACTATTTTAAAGTAATATGTTTTTTAAACGCTTATTATTAATTGTTTTGTTTAGTTTTTTTTCAATTTCACTTCTCTTTTCCCAAGTGGAAAAATTTCCGTCTTGGGAAGAAGGAGTGATGGAAATACATCACATTAATACAGGAAGAGGAGATGTTGCTTTCTGTATATTTCCTGATGGCACTACACTTTTGGTTGATGCCGGTGATACATCAGAAACACATCCTAGAACAATGTCTATACGGAATGTGCCATTGACACCCAATAGATCAAAAACAGCACCGGAATGGATCGTGCATTACATCCATCAATTCTTTCCTAAAAACAAACCTGAACAGTTAGATTATGCCATGGTGACCCATTACCATGATGATCATTTTGGTGAAATGGACAGCACAAGAACTTTGTTTAAAAAAGGAAGCTATTTTTTGACAGGAATTACTGAAGTTGGTCATTACTTGCCCATTAAAATGTTACTAGATCGTGGAGATGATTTTCCAATAGATTTAAAAGAGACTTCTATACAGGAAAGATTGAACAAAAATGATTCCTATAAAATGATTCATACACTGGAGAATTATTGGAAGTTTATAAAGTATCAAAATACCCAAAATGGGTTGGTGCACAAAACCTTAAAAGCTGGTTCAAAAAATCAAATTGTGTTAAAAAACAACCCTAACGGTTTTCCTAAATTTTCTGTTCAAAATATTTCAGTAAATGGGAAAATATGGACTGGGGAGAAAGAAAATTATTTCAACCTGTATAAAGAAGGGGAATACCCTGGTGAAAACCCATTAAGTACAGGCATTAAAATCACCTATGGTAGATTCAACTATTTTACTGGAGGGGATATAAGTGGTGTAAATGCTTTTGGGAACACAGATTTTAACAGTATGGAATCCCATATAGCACCTGTTGTTGGCCCAGTGGATGTGGCCACTTTAAACCATCATGGGAACAGGGACTCTCAAAATGCCTTTTATGTTAGAACGATAAGGCCAAGAGTATGGATCGGTCAAACATGGTCATCCGATCATCCAGATAATAATGTGCTGAGAAGGTTATTGTCCAAAAAACTGTATCCCGGGGAACGGGACCTTTTTTCTACAGCAATGTTACCAGCAAATAAAAATGTCATAGGCAGTTTAATGAACAAGTATAAGAGTTTACATGGGCATGTAGTGGTCAGGGTATATGAAAAAGGAGCCAAATATGACGTATACGTTTTAAATGATCGATCAGAAAAAAAGGAAGTATTGACTAAACATGGGCCATATGAATCAAGATAATCTACTAAAAAGTTTGAATAAAAGGATAGAGGGAGATATTAACCTAACACCTGCAAGAGGTAGGTGGCTAGAAAAAGAAATTGGGGAGCAAACTAGAAAAATTCTTGAGAAAGATGCTGAATATTTTCTGCATCAATCCATGTCCACTCCATGTATGGATGTCCTGGCACATTGCAAAGGAGCCCATATAGAAAGCATTTCAGGCAAAAAATATTTGGATTTTCACGGTAATAATGTACATCAAATAGGGTTTTCCCATCCAACATTAATCCATAAATTAACAGAACAATTGCAGAAGCTCACCTTCTCTACCCGTCGGTATACAAATGAAGTGGCCATAGAATTTGCTGAAAAATTAGTTTCCATAACTCCTTCTGGCCTCAATAAAGTTTTGTTGACTCCAAATGGAAGTTCTGCAATAGGAATAGCCTTAAAACTTGCAAGAGCGGTAACTGGGAAATATAAAGTGGTCTCTTTTTGGGATTCTTTTCACGGTGCTTCATTGGATACCATCAGTGTTGGTGGGGAATCTGCCTTTAAAGAACATATGGGGTCTTTAATGCATGGTGTTGAGCATATTCCGCCACCCGTTAATTACAGAGGAATATTTGAGGGCAATGAGGATAAGTCTTTGGATTATTTGGAATGTGTGCTTTCTAAAGATCCAGAAATTGGAGCTTTTTTGGCTGAGACCATAAGGAATACTGATGTACAAATACCATCCAAACGTTTTTGGAAAGAAGCAAGAGAGCTCTGTACTAAGTACGGTGTGTTATTGATTTTGGATGAAATCCCCATAGCATTGGGAAGAACGGGCAAAATGTTTGCTTTTGAGCATTATAACATTAAACCAGATATTCTTTGTCTTGGAAAAGGACTTGGAGGTGGAATTATTCCCCAAGCAGCAGTAATCACCAGAAAAGAATATGACAAATTTTCAGACGTATCTTTAGGTCATTATACACATGAAAAAACCCCATTGGGCGCTATGGCAGGATTAACAACTATTGAAATCATTGAGAATGAAAACCTATTACAGAAAGTTTCCCAAGATGCCGTTTCCGTGAGTCATTTTCTAAAAAAACTTCAAAAAAAACATCGTATTATTGGAGACATAAGAGGAATAGGGCTATTATGGGGAGTAGAATTGGTGACAAATAAAATCACCAAAGAAAAAGCCGTTGAAGAAGCCGAGGAAATTATGTATGAATGTTTAAAAAATGGACTTAGTTTTAAGGTGTCGGCAGGTAATGTGTTGCAACTTTCCCCAGCACTTACCATTTCAAGAGAAGAGTTGGGAAGCGCATTGAATATATTGAAAGAAACATTTTTAAGAACAAAAACTATTGGATGATGAAGATAAAAAACATAATTTTTTTAACATGTATTGTTTCTCTTACCATGGGGAAAGCTCAGGAATTTATTACAAAACCTTATTTACAAGATGCCAATCCCAACTCCATTACCATTATGTGGGAGACCTCTTTTGGAGAAGAGAGCCTTATAGAATGGGGAACAAGCCATAAATTAGGAAAGAAAAGCAAGGGAAAGGCTTTTGATGTTAATTTTAGTGAATCCAGAATACATGAAGTCAATATAAAAGGCTTGGAAAGGTTTACCACATATTATTATCGAGTAAAAACAGGAAAATTACGTTCAGATATTTATCAGTTTAAAACACCGCCTTTTGCATCGGACAATGAATCCTTTCAGATGGTGGCCATGAGTGATATGCAAATAGATTCCCAACATCCAGATAAGTTTCGTGAAATAGTACAAGAAGGCATCTTGGATTATTTACAAGGAGAATATGGGGGCAATTTGCCCAATAATTTGGCACTGGTAATGGTCCCTGGGGATTTGGTGCAAGATGGTTCTAAATATTCTCAATGGAGCGAACATTTTTTTGGTCCCGCTCAAAAACTTTTCTCTCAAGTCCCAGTATATCCAGTATTGGGAAACCATGAAAGAAACTCTACTTTCTACTTTAAATACTTTAGTCTTCCCAAAAACGGAACTCCTGCCTATGCAGAACATTGGTGGTACAAAGATTATGGCAATACGCGGATTATTGGATTAAATTCCAATGATGGTTTTAGAGACATATCTCAACAATACAACTGGTTAAAAAGCCTTTTGGAGGAAACAGAAAAGAATGATGATATAGACTTTGTTTTTGCCCAATTGCACCATCCCCATAAGTCAGAATTATGGATTCCTGGAGAAGAGGATTTTACAGGAAAGGTAGTGAAATTACTAGAGGGTTTTTCTACCAAAACAGGAAAACCCAGTCTTCATTTTTTTGGGCATACACATGGCTATTCCAGAGGGCAGAGCAAAAACCATAAACATTTGTGGATCAATGTGGCTTCTGCAGGTGGAGCCATAGACAACTGGGGCGAATTTGAAGGAAGGGATTATGATGAATTTACCGTTACACAAGACGAATATGGTTTTGTTGTTGTAGAAGTTGATGGCAATCCCGACGACCCTAAATTCACAATTAAAAGAATCAGTAGGGGAAATAATATAAAACATAGAAACAACGAACTTAGGGACAGTATTACCATATGGAAAAAGACAAAAAAGCCTGAAGCACCAGAAATAACATCACCTATAGATGAAACAATAGAAGCTGGGTTTACAGTTTTAAAAGCTGGTGAATTTAAAAGCAATCATAAAAGAGCTTTTCATGCCGCATCACATTGGCAGGTTTCTTTAAAGACTGATTTTAAAAAACTTGAGTATGATAGTTGGAAACAATATGAGAATTGGTATTACAAGGAAAACAGACAAAAAGATGATGACCTTACAGATGAAACCACTACGTTGTTAAAACCCAACACCGCCTTTTATTGGAGGGTGAGATATAGAGATCAAAATTTAAATTGGAGCGATTGGTCCACAATACAATCCTTTAAAACCAAAAAATAATGAAAAGAACTGGGTTACTTACAAGTATTATCTTATTGTTCCTTTTTGTGGGAACAGCACAAAAAACGGAACCAAAAATAATTTTAATCACTTTGGACGGACTTCGTTGGCAAGAGCTATATACAGGAGCAGATGAAGCATTGATCACTAACAAGAAATATGTGCATGACACCACTATGTTGAAAGCTGCCTTTTGGAAAAACACACCAAAAAAAAGAAGAGAAACCTTAATGCCCTTTATATGGAAAGAAGTCATAAAAATGGGGCAATTACATGGGAATAGGGCTTTAGGGAGCAATGTAAACCTTACCAATACTATGTGGTTCTCATATCCTGGCTACAATGAAATATTAACCGGTGTTGCGGATGATAAAAGAATCAGCAGTAACGATAAAATTGACAATCCAAACACCACATTTTTAGAAATAGCAAACAAAACACTACAATATAAAGGCAAGGTTGCCGCCTTTGGCAGTTGGGATGTTTTTCCCTACATCATAAATGAAGAACGCTCAGGGGTTCCCGTAAACGCAGGTTTTGAATCGGCAACTGGCAATCTTACTGATAAAGAAAAATTCTTGAACCAATTACAAAAGCAAATCCCTAGCCCGTGGGGCAGTGTACGCTTAGACGC
>CAYNLI010000127.1:0-2663 GCA_964398035.1 uncultured Flavobacteriaceae bacterium
ACAGGTAATTTGGATGAGGTACAGATTGGTGCCATTGTGACCAGTAAAGCACAATTTGAAGCACTTCAAAAACGGAAAACTGCCATTCTAAAAGCTTTGGAAGAGCAACAAGTACTTACACCAGAGTTACAGCAAAAAATTAATCAAGCCACAGACCTTACCCTACTTGAAGACCTTTATCTTCCTTACAAGAAAAAAAGAAAGACAAAGGCAGAAACAGCCATTAAAAACGGATTGGAGCCATTGGCAAAAATTATCATGGCACAAAGGGCAAATAACATTGATTTTATTGCCACAGACTATTTAAATGATACTGTAGAAAATGAAGATGATGCGCTAGAAGGTGCTCGGCATATCATTGCAGAATGGATCAATGAACGTGCCGATATAAGAAACCTGATTCGGAATCAATTAGAACGCTTTGCACAGATTACCACCAAAGTTATCGGCACAAAAAAGGAAGATGAAAAAGCTCAGAAATTCAGGGATTATTTTGACTGGAGCGAATCTTTGGGCAGATGTCCATCACACCGACTATTGGCTATTCTACGAGCAGAAAACGAAAAATTCATTCGCGTTAAAATAGAGATTGACGATGATAAAGCTTTAACCAACATAGAAAACCGAATCATTAAATCTGACAATAGCTGTTCTGCCCAAATAGAACTGGCCATACAAGATGCCTATAAAAGGCTTTTATTCCCTTCCTTGTCCAATGAATGTTTGCGCAATGCCAAAGAAAAGGCAGACCATGCTGCCATTACTGTTTTTACCAAAAACCTAAAACAACTTTTATTGGGTGCTCCTTTGGGCGAAAAAAGAATTTTGGCTTTGGACCCAGGGTATAAATCGGGCTGTAAATTGGTCTGTTTAAATGCACAGGGAGATTTAGTGCACAATGAAACCATATACCCACACGCACCGCAAAACGACAGTACAGGAGCAATCAAAAAAATAAGTTCTTTGGCTGATGCCCATAAAATTGAAGCAATTGCCATTGGCAACGGCACGGCATCCAGAGAAACAGAACAATTGATAAAACGCATTCATTTTAAGAATCCCATTGAAGTTTTTGTGGTCAGCGAGGCTGGGGCATCTATTTATTCGGCCTCAAAAATTGCTCGTGATGAATTTCCCAATTATGATGTTACCGTGCGTGGAGCTGTTTCCATAGGCAGGCGTTTGGCAGATCCTTTGGCAGAATTGGTAAAAATTGATGCCAAGTCTATTGGTGTGGGGCAATATCAGCATGATGTGGACCAGAGCAAACTAAAAACTTCCTTGGATACCACTGTGGAAAGTTGCGTGAATTTTGTGGGCGTGAACATCAATACGGCCAGCATATCATTACTAAGTTATGTTTCTGGAATTGGCCCAAAACTGGCAGAGAACATTGTTAATTATAGAAATGAAAATGGTGCCTATGCTAGCCGCAATGATATTAAAAAAGTGCCCCGTTTAGGAGGCAAAGCTTTTGAACAAGGTGCTGCTTTTCTTCGCATTAAAAATGCCAAAAATCCATTGGATGATTCCGCAGTGCATCCAGAACAGTATGCTCTAGTGAAAAAAATGTTGAAAGACCAAGGTGTGGCACTGTCTGACTGTATTGGAAATAAAGAAGTACTTCAAAAAATAACACTTCAAAACTATTGTACAGAAACGGTTGGCCTGCCTACGTTAAAAGACATTATCACCGAATTGGAAAAACCTGGATTGGATTTACGAGAAAAGGCAAAGGTCTTTACCTTCAACCAAAATATTAAAACGATTACTGATGTTGAAAAAGGTCAGTTATTACCTGGAATAGTAAACAATATTACCAATTTTGGCTGTTTTGTGGATATTGGTATTAAGGAAAGTGGTCTCATTCATATTTCTAATCTATCGGACACTTTTGTAAAAGATGTAAATGCCCATGTAAGCCTGCACCAACAAATAATCGTTAAAGTTTTGGATGTGGATGTTGCCAGAAAACGAATACAGTTGGCTTTGCACAAGGGCAATTGATTCTACTATGAGAATAATTTTATTTTGTTCCACTCTTCAACCTTCGTAACTTTACTCCAGCAAAAACAGCCAAAAGATGCTTTCAGAAAAATTAGAAAAAGCCTTAAACAATCAAATTCGTATAGAAGCAGAATCTTCACAAACCTATTTATCCATGGCTTCTTGGGCAGAAACAAAAGGGTTGGAAGGTATCGCCCAATTTATGTACAAACAATCTGATGAGGAACGTACGCACATGCTTAAACTGGTAAAATTTGTGAACGAACGTGGTGGGCATGCTCAAATTTCTGAACTTAATGCGCCTAAGATTGAGTTTGGCAGTTTTCAAAAAATGTTTCAAGAGTTGTTTGACCATGAAATTTTTGTAAGCAAGAGCATCAATGATCTGGTACATGTTACCCTGGAAGAGAAAGACTACGCAACCCATAACTTCTTGCAATGGTATGTAGCGGAACAAATAGAAGAAGAAGCCTTGGCACGTAATATTCTTGACAAAATAAACCTTATTGGCAATGATAAGGGCGGACTTTATCTTTTTGATCGCGATGTACAGCAAATAAACATTATAAGTGCAGCTGCTCCTGGTCCAATAGAATAATTTCTTTTTCTTATTTAGATTTAATTAAAATAACTATTTTTGCCGTGTTCCTACCACA
>CAYNLI010000127.1:2763-6622 GCA_964398035.1 uncultured Flavobacteriaceae bacterium
ATGTATCTCTTCTCCCCTTCCTTGGTTTCATAAGAACGGTGGGTAAGTTTTCCCTCTATGGCAACTTGCTTGCCCTTGGTCAAATAATTTTCAACAATTTCTGCTGTCTTTCCCCAAGCCACAATATTGTGCCATTGTGTATCTTCAACTTTTTCGCCTTGGGCATTTTTATAATTCTCAGTAGTAGCGATAGAAAATTTTGCCAATTTCTTACCACCATCCAAGGTTACAATTTCTGGGTCGTTACCCAAGTTTCCAATCAACTGTACTTTGTTTCTAAGTGCGTTCATAATAAATAAATTTTTTGTGTTAAACAGTTAATACTACCAAGCCACTATGACTTGGCTCTGCAAACCTAGCTCAGCAAACAAAAAACATTCGGTTGGGAAATAGTTACTTTCGTTTACAAACGTTTGTAACCATTTGAAATCTTGTAATTAGCCAGAATCATGGGAACTATATATAACTTTACACCAGAAAGCAAAGTTTGATTTCGCCGTGAGTTATCGACAATTTTTTTACAAGTTCAACCAATGTGGTTACAAGTCTCCTAATTCAGACATGCAGAGCAACGGGGAAAGTTCCCTCAAAAGGTATTCTTGTATTTCAAAGAGCATGGTGCATTGTCAATGTTTACGGTAAAACTCTGACTGAACGGTCAAAACCGATGTGCTATGATTTATTTATGTTCTTTAGGATTCCAATTTAATCCTTGTTTTAGTTTCTTATCGAAATCTGAAAGTTCTTCATCCTCAACTATTTCAGCTTCTTCAATTTCATGTGTCTTAAACCTTGATTCAGGAAGAGAACCCGTCATTTTAATTTGAATTATTGCCTTATCAAAGTCTGAAACAAAATCAGCATCTTGCTTAACTCTAAAAACTTGATATTGTTTTTTTGCAATAGTATCAGCAAAAGACTTCTTTATTTTTCCAGAATTATCTAAAGATTCATATTTATTGAAATTTAGAAAATCATCAAGGGTCTTTGTCCACTCTTTCATGGTAAGAGTAATTTCTCGAGATACAAGGTTTTCAGCGTAGTCTAAGAACATGGAGACAATTCTTTGTAGTTCCTTTAGTTCTTTTTCTTTTAGATAATTTTTAGAAACCGTTATATCCGTGGAAACTATTTTACCTCCATCCTTGTGCTTGCTCCAAGTCATCAACCCCATATGCTCTTTACTAGAGTCAGCTCTAGCATTAATAAGTTCAGCAGCAGTCATACCTGTAACCGCATACAGCAACTTATTTTGAACAATCTTATAGAACGTCCTTGTGGACGGAGCGTCTTTATTATAGTCCGTACTTGCGTCTCTATATAGATCAGTTATTTTTTGGTAGAACCTTCTTTCGGAAAATCGAATCTCACGAATACGCTCGAGTAATTCATCAAAGTAATCCTTACCAAAGACTTCTCTTGCTTGCTTTAGTCGGTCATCGTCTAAAACAAACCCCTTTATCATATATTCTTTCAAAACAGAGGTTGCCCAAATTCTAAATTGAGTAGCTTCATACGATGTAATTCTATAGCCTAGAGATATTATTACATCTAAGTTATATACCAATGTCTTGTATTCCTTACCGTCAGGACCAGTTGTCAACCATTGGTTGACAACTGAATCTTCTATCAATTCGCCTTCTAAAAAAATCTTTTTTAAATGCTTGCTTACATTTTGCTTTGTCGTATTGAATATGATAGCCATTCCTTTTTGAGTAGCCCAAATCGTATCATTTTTTAAAGCAACCCTAACAACTATCTGACCCGTGTCAGGTGATCTGTAGAATAAAAAATCCTTTTTTTCTAACTTATCCATTTATCAATTCCTTATAAGTAATTCTGTTCTCAATATTCTTCAAAAATAAATTAAATCTCATTGCTTCGGGTTGTGTTCTTGAATTGTATCTAAATACAAACTCGTCAACATATAATTGTAAATGCTTTTTTGAAGTAAAATGATAGATACCAAAGATACCACGTTTTAGTAATGACCAAAAACCCTCTATTGTGTTTGTGTGAACTCTACCCTTTACGTATTGACGTTTGCTATGCTTTACTGTTTGGTGATCGTAAACTCGCTTCAATCTAGCGTAAGACGTGTATTCGTCGGTGTATATTTTGGCGGTCTCTTTTATGGTAGATAATATTTCAGTCGATAAGGTTTCCATAGTAGTATTAGGCACGTGCTTCGCAATAACTTTACCTTTTCGCTCTACCATACCAAATACTGGTGCTTTATCGTCAGAACTGCTGTAAGTCTTTTTATTGGCGTGTCTGTTAGCATTCTTACCACCTACGAAAGTTTCATCCGCTTCAACTTCGCTATCTAGTTTAGTGTTGTTGTCGATTCCGAAACATTGACGAATACGGCTTAACATGAACCAAGCTGATTTTTGGGTAATGTCCAAATCCCTGCCCAATTGTAAAGATGAAATTCCTTTTTTATGTGAAGTGACCAACCAAATAGCCATAAACCATTTTCTTAAATCCATTTTGGTGTTGTCAAAAATGGTGTTGGTCTTTACATTGAAGTACTTTCCTGAATTTTTACACTTATATTTGTTTCCTTTGCAGTTATATACCTTAGAAGTGGTGTCAAAAGGACTTACGACGTTACCGTTCCATCTAAGAACCTCCAAATGGTCTATGCAAGACTGTTGGTCTGGAAAGGCTTGTACAAGGTCTAAAATCGATTTTACTTCTTTGTTAAACATAACACGCTTAATTGGTTATGTAAATATAGCACTTATTTACACCAGTACCTAGCTATATAGTGTAAATAAAGTATAATAAGTTGTTGAAATAATTTTCTTTTAAGGTATTTTTTTATCTTTAAACAATGGCTAAAGCAAACATTCCTAAACATAAGCAAAATTCAAAGGTTACGTTGAAGAACAAGAAATTAATCTTAAAGATAATCATGACAAATACATAAGCTTCTCTTTTAAATACCTTTATGGCTGTGGTAAATTTCCAACTTCTCTTGAAGATTATGGATACTTGCCAACGTTAATGCAAAGACTCGTGGATGTTTCGCAATTGAAAAGATTAGAGTTGTTGCAAAACGGTAGTAAAACTCTAAGATGCCATAAAATTAAATGGAATGAGGTAACAGAAGATAGTTTTGGAATGACTAATGAAGATCAGTTAGTTTCAAATCCTTACCAATTTCAAATAACCGCAAACGCATATGGCAGGATTCATGGCTTTTTTATTAATGAGGTATTTTTTATAAGATGGCTAGATCCACACCACAATCTTTATTCTTCAAACTAATCTGAAATATATTTGGCGTAATAACTTTTCATGGATTTTAGGGTAATGACCTCTTCAGATGGTTCATCTTCTGGTATCCCTTTTCTTGCATCAACCCAAGGACTTTCAGAATGGCTCAACCTCTCTAGCTCATATCCTGTTTTTCCCATATAAAAAGTTTCTACTTGTGAAAGGAAATCTCTTTCATCTTCATTGAATTTAGCTCTGAATTTTATAATGTAATCTTTATCTAAATCGTCAATTATTATGGGATTATATCCGTGTTTTTTGTAGTTATGATATGACTCAGGAATTACGGGTCCGTGTATCCAAGCTTGAAAATCATCATTAAACAATTTTTTATCGGTATAAGAGAAGTACCAAGCCTGATAGTAAAATATCAGCTTTTGAAGCTTCAAATTTGATATGTAACTGCCTGTTTCATTTGCAAGAGCAAGGAAATATTTACTGACAGCAAAATGAGTCTCAAATATTGGCAAAGGTTAATTTTTTTACAAAACTACACACAAAGTATAAAAATGTCACAATAAAAACAAAAAAAAGTTGTGAAAAGATTATTAATTAGTGTAAAGTTATATATAGT
>CAYNLI010000128.1:0-6593 GCA_964398035.1 uncultured Flavobacteriaceae bacterium
TAAAGGTTCATATAATATTGGGAATTATCGTTTTAATTTTAACTATCATAAGAAGTTGGTTGTTTTTCAAAAAAGAAAGACCTAGTGATTTAAAAACAGGCTCAAAACTAAACGACAAATTGGTTATTTTGATACACAACCTATTTTATTTCTTACTACTCGGAATTGCATTCTCAGGTATAGGGACTATGATTATTGGTGGTTATAAAGAAGCGCTTCAATCAAATAATTTTGAATTAATAAAAAATCACAGCGAAATTACGCCTCTTAAACCTCACGGAATTATGGCTGTAATTATGATGATTTTATTGGCACTACATATTGTAGGAGTAATCAAACACTACATCTCAAAAAAAGAAAATACTCTGAAAAGAATATCATAATACCAACAATTACGGTAAACACAGTGGCAATTTGTCCTGTTCTTACTAATTTTTCCTCTGAAGTATCTGGTCTCAATTTTTTATAAATATCCACAGTAAATAACGTAGAACAAGAGTTAAATACAGATGGAACTCATCAATGCTGCTAAAAGACCAGCAGCTACCAATCCCCTTAACCCCGATGGCAATAAATTGCTCATTAAAACCGGAAATGCATGATCCGGAGGATCCCATTCTAATTGTCCTCTCATTTTTAAGGTCAATGCTATAATTTCAGGAACTAAGAACAAGAATACAGGAAGTAGTTTTAACAGAGCTCCAAAAATGGTTCCCCGTCTCCCCTCTTTAATATTCTTTGCTGTTAATGCCCGTTGCACAATATATTGGTCCATACATACGCAATAATGGAAAAAATAGAAAGTATCCATCTAGCACGTGCATCAAAACGTTTTTCTAAAAATTCTGGCATAAAAAGGTAAAACACCCACCCCAACAACAACACTATCCAAGCATGAATTTCATAAATAAGCGTAGGTAACTTATTTCCTGCCCCTGCCAAGCCTACAACATGTTCAGAACCAATATTGGAGGCGAAAATGGAAGCACCAACAACAAACCAACCCACATTACGGCCTGCCAAAAAGTAATCCTCGGTATTATTTTGTTTTTTTCTGATTACCCATACGGCAATACCTATTAATATTAAGAAGTATATGCCTATGCATATCCAATGTTTTCATGTAGTAGCTTTTAGTATTGTTTTTGGGTTGTTATTTTGAACTAAATTTATATGTGGTCGTAGTATCATATTTTTCTCCTACATCCAAGGTTGTTGATGGAAAATTAGATTGATTTGGAGAATCAGGATAATGTTGTGTTTCAAAACAAAGTGCCCCTCTTTTTACATGAGCGCCACCTCCTTTTGCAGGTGTATTTTTATTTAAAAAATTGGCTGTATAAAACTGTACGCCTGGTTCAGTAGAAAATACTTCCATAAATCTACCACTTGTTGGGTGGTATGCAGTTGCAACAAGTCTATTCCCTTTATCTTGATTGTTTAATACCCAGTTATGGTCATAACCACCACTTATTTTTATTTGGTCATGTTCTGCATCAATGTCTTTACCAACTGCTTTTGCAATTCTAAAATCGAAAGGAGTACCTTCTACTGGTGCTAATTCTCCAGTAGGAATAAACTTACCAGCAACTGGTGTATAAGCATCTGCATCAATCATCACCTCATGGTCTAAAATATTTTGGCTATAATCTCCTGATAAGTTAAAATAAGAGTGCTGCGTTAAATTTACCACCGTTTTCTTATCTGTAGTTGCTTCATAATGTATTGTTATTGCATCTTCATTATCCAGCGTATAGGTTACAATGCTTTCCAAATTTCCAGGATATCCTTCTTCCCCATCCTTGCTCAAATACTTTAGCTTTAACGTAGCAATACCATCTACAACCTCAGCACTTAACACAGTCCATACTACTTTATCAAAACCAATAGTGCCACCGTGCAATTGGGTTTTTCCTATAGGTGTTAAGGTATATTCCTTATTATCTAAAGAAAATTTTCCGTTAGCAATTCTATTTCCATATCTACCAATTAAGGCCCCAAAATAAGGATTGTATGACTCAAAATAGTTCTCTAAGGAATCAAACCCAAGAACAATATCTTCATAAGTTCCATTTTTATCTAGAGCGGTCAATGATGTAATGATTCCTCCATAAGTCATAATCTCCACTCTCATTCCATTATCATTGGTAAGTATGTATATTTCTACCTTTTCATCATTTTTGGTTACTCCAAAACCTTTCTTTTCTATTGTTGACATTTCCTTTTTTTCAATAACTTCGTTCGTGTTTTTCTTTTGGTCTTTACATGCTCCTAGTGTAAAAACAAAGCTAAAAATAAGAAAGCTGTTGGTAATGAGCTTAAATTGGTTCATTTTATTACTTTTTAGTTGTTTGTTCTATTTAATCCTTCCTATATATTATGCTGAAACAAATGATAATACATTTCATTTGCATTTAGTTTGTCTTTAAATTCTCGTATTGATGTTTGCTTATCTATCACCAAAAATTCTATCCCTGCCATGTCAGCAAAATCTTCCATAAAGGCTGTTGTTTTTGCTTAGCTATGTATGATGTGTTCCACCTGCTAAAATACAAGCCGTAGCTGTTGTTTATAAGTTTGGTTTTGGTTCCCATAACACTCTTGCAACGGGTAAGTTAGGTAATTCTTCCATAGGTGTAATCGCTTCTACCTCATTTATAATTAACCGAAACCTATTTCCAATATCAATTAAAGATGCATTAATTGCTGAGGGATTTCCGAATAGGAACCCCATTTAATTGTACGATTGCATTTTGTGGAAAATTTGAACAATCAATAAAAAAATCGATTAAATTTGTAAAAACTTAGTCTGTATAAACTTTATATAAGGTTTATACAATTGTTGGCGGTAATTAAAAATAGTATGATAAAGAAATTTTTAACAATAGTATTGATAACTATAGTATTGACCAGTTGTAACTCTACAGGGAAAAAATCTCAAATTACAAATGAAAACCAATCAATAGTACAAGTAGTTGGAGCAATGAAAAATGTGATGTGGAAAGGAGAGCTTGCAGGAACAATAAATCTTGACACAATTAAAAACAAAAATGGGCTTTATGGACTTGGACCTGTTGAGTATCTAACAGGTGAACTACTAATAATTGACGGAAAATCTTATAGCTCAACAGTCTTAACAGATTCAAGTATATCAGTTAAAGAAACTTATCAAACTAAAGCACCTTTTTTAGTTTACACCAACCAAATAGACTGGAATGTTGAAACCTTACCATCTAATATCAAAACAATTAAAGATTTAGAAAAATTTATTGACAACAAAACACTTGATTTTAATAGACCGTTTGTATTTAAATTAAAAGGACAAATTGAAAATGCAGATATTCATATACAGAACCTACCGAAAGGAACAAAAGTAAGTTCACCAGAGGAAGCACATCAAGGTCAAGCAAACTATTCTCTTAAAAATAATACAGTTGATATAGTAGGTTTCTTCTCAACAGATCATAAAGGTGTTTTTACACATCACGATTCCAATGTACATATGCATCTAATTACCTCTGACAGAAAAAAAATGGGACATTTAGATAAAGTGACTTTCGGAAATGGAACTATACAACTTTATTTGCCTAAATAATAATACCGGCAACTTAATACTCGTTCTTATGCTTATAATCACCCCAACGGTATTTTACGGTACGTTTTAACGGAATGTTCATCCCATTTGTTTCTTCCAACCATTTATATATGGCTTCAGACATGGATTTTGCTATTTCTTGTTTATCAGGGTCAGCAATCAGGTTATACATTTCATCTGGGTCATTTTTAAGGTCGTACAATTCATTTCTATCCCATATGCCTTGATATTTCATGTATTTATAATTATCGGTACGCATACCAAAAACTGTCGGAGTCATAGGAAAATCATACTCCCAATAGTACTCGTAAAAAATTTCATTTCTACCCACTACTCCATCTTCACCTGTAAGGATGGGAATAAATGAAACGCCAGGCATGTTTTCTGGTTTTTTAATCCCTGCTTCTGCCAAAATAGTTGGTGCAATGTCAATGTTCTGTACCATTTGTTTTGGTGTTATGCCACCCTCAAAAAGTTCTGGACACCTGACCAATAAAGGTACTTTTACCGATTCTTCATAAAAATGTCTTTTATCAATAAGGCCGTGTTCTCCCCAGCTAAATCCATTGTCCCCCATATAAATGACCAAAGTGGATTCATCCAATCCTTCTTTTTTAAGATAGTCCATGACGGTTCCTATGCTTTCATCTACCCCGAGCAATGTTTCACAATACCTGACTATCATCTCATAGATATCCAAGTTATCATGGTACATATAATCTACCCCGTGCCAACTAATTCTTTGGTCTGCCACCCATTGTGGCCATTTTAAGTCTTTATACTTCCCTGTTTTGGTTTGATCATAAGTGCTTGGCAATTCTATTTTCTTGCTCTTGTATCTACCTTTGTGTCTTTTTGCAGGTTGAAATCCTGCATGTACCGCTTTATGGGACAAATACATAAAAAATGGTTTGTCCTTATCTCGGTTGTCCAACCAATCCACAGCATGCTCCGTTAACAAATCCGTAATATAAGTGGAGTCCTTGTATGCTGTTCGCTTTCCATTGATGTTCAAGGTGGGGTTATAATATACCCCTTGCCCTACAAAACTTTCCCAATGTGTAAACCCAGGCTGGGGCTCATCGCCATGGTCTCCCATATGCCATTTTCCAAAAAAACTTGTCTGGTATCCAACCCTCTTTAAATATTGGGGGAAATAGGTCAGATTCCCAGGGTCTGGTGCCTGATTGTCCACTATGGTATGGCTATGTGAAAACAATCCCGTTAATATTGATGCCCTACTGGGAGAACACAAAGAAGTGGTCACAAAAGTATTGGGTAAATAAGCTCCCTCTGAAGCTAATTTATCCATATTAGGTGTTTCTAACCATGGAACTTTGCCCGTAAAACCCATATAATCATAACGATGGTCATCTGTCAATATAAAAATGATGTTTCTCTGCTTTTTCTTTTTAGGAGGGTTCAATGCTGTATCACTGCCCAATAAAGTATTTGAAGGGATTGTAAAACCTGCAAAAAGAATTAGCCCAAAAATTAATGCTACAGTCTGTTTTAATGTTTTCATATTAAAGATGGTTTTGTAATTTTGACTTCAGAAACACATATTCCAGTTCTTTACAGGTATTTATCAAAGAAACGAGAATTAGTTGAAAAAACCGACCTTATTTTAATAGATTAGTACGATAATAAACCTTAAATTAAATTTAAAAAAATGGATAAAGTGATTTATATGAGGAAGCCCTTAAACTCATTTATGATAGTTCTTATACTATCAATTTTGTTTGTTCAATGTAAATTGGAAACCAAAAAAGGTGATGAAAACATAGAAAATGACACTTCTAATACTACTTCAATCAATAACAAAAATCAAGCGCAGATAGATGCCCCTGATGGCATGGTATGGATTTCTGGGGATGAGTTTAAACTAGGAGCAGTAGATCAGGATAAAATGGCCATGGGGCATGAAAAACCTTCCAATTTAGTATTGGTAGATGGATTTTATATAGACATTCATGAAGTCACCAATGCGCAATTCAAAAAATTTGTGGAGGAAACAGGATATATCACTATTGCTGAGCGGAAACTTGATTGGGAAGAATTGAAAAAACAATTACCTGACGGTACACCCAAACCACATGACTCCATCATGAAACCTGGTTCATTGACCTTTAAAAAAGCAAAAACTTCTGTACCCAACCTTTATGATTTTTCTCAATGGTGGCAATGGAATATTGGCGCAAATTGGAAACGACCTCATGGATCAGGAAGTAACATAAAAGGAAAAGAGCATTTTCCTGTGGTGCACATTGCATATGAAGATGCCCTAGCGTATTGTGAATGGGCAGGAAGAAGACTTCCGACAGAAGCAGAATGGGAATTAGCGGCCAGAGGGTCCAAAAAAGAAAAAATTCATGTTTGGGGAGATGATGTATTAGTATTAAAGGATTATGCTAACACTTGGGAAGGTGAATTTCCAGTACAAAATTTAAAAATAGATGGGTATGAATCTTTGGCTCCTATAAAATCTTATCTACCCAACGATAATGGTCTCTATGATATGGCAGGGAATGTCTGGGAATGGACAAGTGATTGGTACAACACCAATTATTATAGTGAGCTCAAGGCTAAAAAAGAAAAAATTAAAAACCCAAAGGGAGCAATAAACCCTTTCAATTCAAGTAGCCCATTAGCAAAAGAGAAGGTAATCAAGGGTGGGTCTTTTTTATGTAGTGCCAATTATTGTGCCAGTTATAGAGTTTCTGCACGAATGGCAACAAGTCTAGATTCATCAATGGAGCATTTAGGTTTTAGAACTGTACTTGATGCAAAATAACTGACTTCCCATAGTATTTAATCATAATTATTTTTGAAAAGTTCAAGAATCCATTATAATGCATAGTATTAAACAATACTCAAAAAAATTACTGGAATTTACAATTTAACAAATACGCTATTCAACAAACAGATTGCCACATGCTCTTTCAGGAGGTTCGCAATGATACCCTATAACTCCTTATAAGTTAACAACTTATAACAA
>CAYNLI010000129.1:0-6581 GCA_964398035.1 uncultured Flavobacteriaceae bacterium
GCCATGGGGAGTAACGCAACTGCGGCATGGAAAATTCATAAAAAAGGGGCTTATTTTGCTAACCCTTGTTACACACAAATTCACCCAACCTGTATTCCTCGTTCTGGAGACTATCAGTCTAAATTAACATTGATGTCTGAGTCGCTTCGTAACGATGGACGTATATGGGTTCCAGTAAATATTAAAGATGCAAAAGCAATTCAACAAGGAAAGCTTAAACCAACCGAAATAGCTGAAGAAAATAGAGATTACTATTTAGAACGCCGTTATCCTGCCTTTGGAAATCTTGTGCCTCGTGATGTGGCCTCCAGAGCTGCAAAAGAGCGTTGTGATGCTGGCTATGGTGTAAATGCAACTGGTGAAGCTGTGTATTTGGATTTTGCCTCAGCCTTTGTGCGTTATGGAAAAGAGCAGGCAAAAATACATGGAATCAAAACCCCTTCAAAAGAAGAAATTATAAAATTAGGCCAGGGAATTATTGAAGAAAAATACGGAAACCTGTTTCAGATGTATGAAAAAATCATTGCTGAAAATCCGTATGAAACTCCAATGATGATTTATCCTGCAACGCATTACACAATGGGCGGTGTTTGGGTAGATTATAATTTAATGACAACTGTCTCTGGATTGTACTGTATTGGCGAAGCCAATTTTTCTGACCACGGTGCAAACAGACTAGGTGCATCAGCCTTAATGCAGGGATTAGCAGATGGTTATTTTGTGCTACCATATACCATTGGAAATTATTTATCCGATGATATTAGAACAGGTGCCATTCCTACCGATACACCAGAATTTGATGCCGCTGAAAAAGAAGTAAAAGAGAAAATAGACTTCTTTATCAATAATAAAGGGACTAAATCTGTTGATCATTTCCACAAACGCCTTGGAAAAGTAATGTGGGACAAAGTTGGTATGGCCCGTAACGAGAAGCATTTAAAAGAGGCCATGGCAGAAATTAAAGCAATTCGTGAAGAATTCTGGAAAGAAGTAAAAGTACCAGGCAGTAAAGATGAAATGAACCTTGAACTGGAAAAAGCAGGTAGAGTTGCTGATTTCTTGGAATTGGGAGAATTGTTTGCAAAAGATGCACTTGATAGAAACGAATCTTGTGGAGGACACTTTAGAGAAGAATCCGTTGAAGAAAATGGAAAACAAAAAGGAGAGGCAAAACGTAACGATAAAGATTATGCGTATGTATCTGCTTGGGAATACAAAGGTGAACCTGCCGATGCTGTATTGCACAAGGAAGAATTAGAATTTAAGGATATTGAACTTAAACAACGTTCATACAAGTAAAAAGACATTATGAATCTGACACTTAAAATTTGGAGACAAAAAGGCCCTCAAGACAAAGGTCAAATGGTCGATTATAAAGTAAACGATATTTCGGAACACATGTCCTTTTTAGAAATGATGGATGTTTTGAACGAACAGCTTGTAAACTCTGGTGACGAACCTGTAGCTTTTGATCATGATTGCCGCGAAGGAATTTGTGGAATGTGTTCTTTGTACATTAATGGTGAAGCTCATGGTCCAGATAGAGGAATTACAACATGCCAATTACATATGCGTATGTTCAAGGACGGCGACACAATTACCATAGAACCTTTCAGAGCAGCAGCATTTCCTGTAATTAAAGATTTAGTGGTAGATAGAATGTCTTTTGAGCGTATACAGCAAGCTGGTGGATATATTTCTGTAAATACCTCAGGAAACACTCAAGATGCAAACGTATTACCTATTTCTAAACATGCAGCTGATGAAGCTATGGATGCTGCGGCTTGTATTGGGTGTGGAGCATGTGTTGCCACCTGTAAAAACTCTTCTGCAATGCTTTTTGTGGGCGCAAAAATTTCTCAATATGCGCTATTGCCCCAAGGGCAAGTTGAAGCTGTTGATCGAGTACAAAATATGGTAGCCCAAATGGACTTGGAAGGTTTTGGAAACTGCACCAATACAGGTGCTTGTGAAATAGAATGTCCTAAAGGAATTTCATTGGAAAATATTGCTCGTATGAACAGAGAGTTCTTAAAGGCAAATGTAAAAGGATAAATTAATTTTTTATTAATGGAAAGTTAAGAGCATAATAGAAATATAATATTTCTATTATATTCAATATATTGCATTTTGCTAACTTAAATTTTACTGTACAAATGGTTCCTTCCAAACCCACCTTAAAATCAATCTTCTTCTATTCAATAATACTACTATCCATTATGTTTTCTTCTTGTAACAAGGATGAAAAAAATACAAATGATGAAGTTAAAATTTTCTCTAAACTAGATTCTAAAACTTCACATATAGATTTCAAAAATATCCTTACTGAAAATGATAGCTTAAATTATTTTACCTACTCCTACTTATATATGGGTGGTGGTATTGCCACAGGAGACATTAATAACGATGGGCTTTTAGATCTTTACTTTACAGGCAATCAAGTTTCAAATAAATTATACCTTAACAAAGGCGGGCTGGAATTTGAGGATATAACTGAAACGGCAGGAGTCTCTGGAGGTGATAAATGGTTCACTGGTGTAACCATGGCAGATGTTAATGGTGACGGGTTTTTGGATATATATTGTTCAGTCAGCGGGTTGTTTGGGGCAAAAAACAATCTGTTTTACATGAACAATGGCGACGGCACTTTTACAGAAAAAGCAGCACAGTATGGCATTGATGATGAAGGAAATACAATACAAAGTACATTCTTTGATTATGATAAGGATGGTGATTTGGATTTATACGTAGCCAATTATGCTCCAACTTCCTTTAAATCCCCTACTTTTTACTACACCTATAAAATGAACAATATTAAAGAAAAAGACTCTGATCATTTATACCGTAATGATGGAGATATTTTTACTGATGTAACCAAAGAATCTGGTATAGAAAATTTTGGGTTGTCTATTGGTTTAACTGTAGCCGATTTAAACAATGATTCATGGCCAGATTTGTACATTTCCAATGATTTTGACTCCCCTGACTATATGTATATCAATAACAAAGACAACACTTTTAGGGAAGTCAATAAAAAATCCACAGCCAATACTGCTTTCTATGGAATGGGAATAGATATCGCCGATTATAACAATGATGGCTTTTTAGATATTTTCCAAGTGGATATGGATCCTGCCAGTAATAAAAGGAAAAAGGCAAACATGGCGAGTATGAACCCCCAATTATATTGGGATGCAGTAAATGCCGGTTTCCATTATCAGAACATGCAAAATACAATGCAACTAAATACTGGCATAACCAATGATGGCAATCCTTCTTTTGTAAACGTTTCCCGAATAACGGGAACATCATCAACAGATTGGAGCTGGGGACCATTATTTGCAGATTTGGACAATGATGGGCTAAAAGACCTTTTTGTTTCCAATGGTACCAGAAAGGAAATAAATAACAACGATTACTTCAATTCTATTAAAGGAAAAAGTGAATTTCTTAAACTAAGCATGGGAATGCCTTCTGAAAAAATAGACAATTTTGTTTTTAAAAACATGGGGGATTATGAGTTTAAAAAAGTAAATGATATTTGGGGAATTAAATATGAAGGGTTCTCTAACGGGGTCGTTTACGCAGATTTGGACAATGATGGTGATTTGGAAATAGTGCTGAACAATTTGGATGATGAAGTTGTTATTTTTGAGAACTCCTCCTCCACCATAAACAATTATTTAAAATTACGTTTTGTAGGTGATAGCAAAAATACAAATGGTCTTGGTGTACGTGCCTTTGTTAAAACTGATGGTTTAGAACAAATGCAAGAACTTACCTTAACAAGAGGGTTTCAATCTTCTGTAGCTCCAGAACTTCATTTTGGACTGTCTAAAAACAAATTCGTCAAGGAATTGAAAATTGTTTGGCCAGACCAAAAAATACAATTGATTAACAATATTAAAGCAAACGAAACTCTTACAATATCTTATTCGGATGCTATTGTAATAGATGAACCTCTTTCCAAAGAATCTTTTTTGTTCACATCAATAAAAGATTCTATAAACTTCCCAAGATTCAACCATAAAGAAAATCCATATAATGATTTTGATAAAGAAGTGTTGTTGCCACATAGAACCTCAACATTTGGTCCTGGATTAGCCGTTGGGGATTTAAATAACGATAATAAGGAAGATATTTTCATAGGGGGTTCAAAATCTAATAAAGCGGGTATTTATTTTCAAACTGAAAATGGGTTTGAACCTAGTAAAATTGAATCCTTGGAAGAGGATATGGGCTATGAAGATCTTGGGTCAACTATCTTTGATGCCGATGGGGATGGAGATAATGATCTTTATGTGGTAAGTGGCGGAAATGAGTTTCCAAAAGATTCAGAAATGCTTCAGGACAGACTATACATTAATGATGGGAAAGGGAACTTAACAAGAGATAAAAATGCATTGCCCAAAATGATAACCAGTGGCTCTAGGGTTTATCATGCCGATTTTGATAAAGATGGCAAAGAAGATTTGTTGGTCTTAGGAAGACTGGTTCCACAAAATTATCCTTCACCCGCTAAAAGTTATTTGCTTAAAAACACAAGTGATGGCAATGCCAAATTTACTGATGTTACTGCTATGCAAATTCCAGAATTTGAATCTTTAGGTATGGCAACAAGTGCTGAAATCACTGATTTTAATGGTGATGGTTGGTTAGATATTATTGTGGTTGGCGAATGGATGCCAATTAGAGTTTTTCAAAATATAAAAACAGGATTTAAAGAAGTGTCTGATACAGTTGGTCTCACAGAAGATTTAACCGGATGGTGGTGGAGTATTAAGGGTGGTGATTTTGATGGTGATGGTGATACTGATTATATTGTAGGCAATCTAGGCTTAAATTATAAATACAAAGCCAATGAGAATGAAACCTTTGATATTTATGTCAATGATTTTGACAAAAACAATCATAATGATATTATATTAAGCTACTATAATGAGGGTACACAATTTCCTGTACGCGGGAGAGAATGCTCTTCACAACAAATTCCTGCTATAAAAACAAAATTTCCTGATTATGAATCCTTCTCTAATGCCACTTTAGAAGATGTATATACCAAAAAAGATTTAGACAATGCATTGCACTACCAAGTAAAATCATTTGCAAGTGTTTATTTGGAAAATAATAATGGGGAATTTATTGTTCATCAATTGCCCAATGAAGCACAACTATCAAGCATCAATCAAATTTTAATAGATGACTATGACAAAGATGGTCATTTGGATGTACTAATTGCTGGAAATCTATATTGGTCCGAAGTAGAAACCCCTCGAAATGACGCCGGAACCGGCCTTTTTTTAAAAGGAAATGGTAAAGGAGAGTTTGCCCCTATACCAGCTTATGAAAGTGGGTTTTTTACACTCGGAGATGTAAAAGATATGGCGTCAGTTGATGTAAACAACAAAAAAGTAGCTGTTGTTGCGAAAAACAATGACCTCTGGGAGTATATTAGACTCGGTAATTAAATAACTTTTAATTGGTTTTTTGTTGGTTTTAATAACCTCTTGTTGAAAAAATTAAAATCTCTTTAAGAGATTAAGTATTAGTTTTTTAGGGATTGGGAGTAATTCCTTAGTTAATCTTCATGCCATTAAATTACGCAATCGTTTGCATAGATTTTTATATATCTAGATATTTACCTTTATTACACTTATAATTACGTAAAAAATTAACTAACTTTTTAAAAATTGACAAAATGATTGAACAATTAGTCAAGCAAAGCTTTTTTAAGAAAAAAGAGTTTTTGCTATGTTATGTGTCTTTACTTTAACCCTAAGTGCACAAAACATTACTGTTTCTGGTAGTGTATCAGATTCAAATGGACCTTTACCAGGAGTTAGTGTCGTTGTAAACGGAACTACGAATTGAACCGCAACTGACTTTGATGGAAATTACACGATTTCCGATGTAGCATCTAATGCTGCTCTTAGTTTTATATTGGCTATCTAGCCTAAGAAGTGCCAGTAAATGGTAGAACAACCATTAATGTTACAATGGACGAAGACTTGGAACAATTTAATAAGGTTGTTGTTGTAGGTTACGGCACACAGTCAAGAGCTGTTGTTACCGGTGCTATTGCAACTGTAGGTGCAGAAGAATTATCTGCGCTTCCTGTTACATCTGCAGAGCAAGCACTTCAAGGTCGTGCGGCTGGTGTATCAATAGTTAGTAGGATCTCCTGGAACTGCTCCCGTTATAAGAATTAGGGGTTTGGGCACCATGAACAATAATAATCCTCTTTATGTAATTGATGGTGTGATTACAGGTGGTTTGGGAGATTTGAACCCAAGTGACATTGAATCCATTACCATTTTAAAAGATGCATCCACAACTGCTATTTACGGTTCTTTGGGTTCCAATGGAGTAGTTATGGTAATCACAAAAAAAGGAAAGAGAAATGTAAAAACAGTAGTTAATGTTGATTCTTATACTGGAATCCAGTTTTCCAATCAAAGATTTGATCTTTTAAATGAGTATGAAGCTGGTGATATCCGTTAGACCAAACTTTCTAGTTCAACGGTGACATGTTTGCTGGTGGCAATGCTGGCTGGTCAAAATATTGTAATTACTATAAAGAT
>CAYNLI010000130.1:0-6505 GCA_964398035.1 uncultured Flavobacteriaceae bacterium
CAAAAATCACTACTTTTAAGCCACCAAAAAGAAAACGATGTACGAAACCATATTAAATTTACATTCTTATTTGGCCTATGCTGTTTTAGCCATATTATTTTTAGCTGTGGCCAATGCTATATTAGGCCTTATAGGCAATAAAATGTTCACTTTAGAAAAAGATTTAAGGCTTAGTCTTTTTGCACTTATATTTGGTCATATTCAATTATTGATTGGTCTTATTTTGTTTTTTGTTTCGCCAAATGGGCTAGGTGCCATAAAGCAATTTGGAATGGGAGGATTAAGTTCTGCTGCTAGGTTATTGGCTGTTGAGCATCCTTTTGTCAATATTATAGCTATAGTTTTGATTACTATTGGTTGGTCCAAACACAAAAAACTAATGGAGGCAAGCAAAAAATTTAAAACAATAGCCATTTTTTATGGCCTTGGATTACTTTGTCTATTAAGCCGAATCCCTTGGGGGCAATGGTTTTAATTAATACACCCTGTTATTCTTTCTAAAGTAGTGATTTCGTCACATGTAAATTATCAACTCAAATATATATTAAAAATGAAAAATCTTATTACACTTACACTAACAATACTTTTATTGTCATCCATAAATGCCCAGGAAAAATCTTTGTTCAATGGAGAAGATTTAACGGGATGGACAGTTTATGGAACAGAAAAATGGTATGTAGAAGATGGGCTCTTAGTTTGTGAAAGTGGTCCCGACAAACAATATGGGTATTTGGGAACCAATGAACATTATAAGGATTTTGTACTTAGTTTGGAGTTTAAACAAGAAGCTGATGGAAATAGTGGGGTGTTTATTCGCTCTACTGTTGATGGTACAAAAGTAAGTGGCTGGCAAGTTGAGGTAGCTCCTCCAGGACATAGCACAGGAGGTGTATATGAGTCTTATGGCCGTGGATGGTTGATAAAGCCCGATGCTAAAAAAGATAGTGTACTCAAAGAAGGGGAATGGAACACAATGAAGATAAGCATGTCTGGAGATACACTTATCTCATGGCTTAACGGTGTAGAAATGGTTTCCATAACAGATGAGAAAATAGGCGCAGGAGAAGGCTCAATAGCTTTACAAATACATGATGGGGGAGGAATAAAAGTAAAATGGAGAAATATAAAATTACTTCTACCTCCAACTCCTCAATGATACCTATTCGATTTTCTTGATTAAGTAAATATATGCAGGAAAGTGGTCACTATAACCTCCTGAATAACTTCCTCCTGCATATGTTCTATATGGATACCCTTTATACCTTCCTTGGGAGGTACTAAGATAAGACGGATTAAAAATTCCTGCCTTCCAAAAAGAAAAAGAGTCATTATCATTATTTAATAAATTGGCGGAAAAGAAAATCTGGTCAAATAAATTCCATTTGTCACGGTAAGCCAAGGAGCCAACGCCTTTTTTATATAGGCGTTCCATAGGATTAAAAAGAGTTAAACTATCTAAATTTTTCTTTTCCCCTTTAATATGTAATATTTTTTTTAGGCTATCATCTTTTGGGTCATCATTAAAATCTCCCATACTTATGATTTTGGAAGTATAATCCAATCTTAAAATAGAATCTATTATTCTTTTGTTAAGTTTTGCCGCAGCCATTCTATTCGGTTTGCTTCTTGTCTCACCACCACTTCTAGAAGGCCAATGGTTTACAATAAAATAAAATTCTTCATTGTCTAAAAACCCACCAACCACCAATTGATCACGTGTGTAATCTCTGAAACCTTCGCTATTGCTCAATAATAATCTATGACTTTTAAAAGAGGTGGGTGTAAACACAGCTTTTTTATATAAAAAAGCCACATCTATACCACGCTCATCTGGGGAATCAAAATGAACAATTCCGTAATTCTTGTTTTTTAAGTTGGGATGATTGATCAAATCTACAACCACCTGTTTATTTTCAACTTCACATAGACCAATAATGTCGGGTGAGTTTTTTGTGATATCAGCACCTATTTCCGAAAGAACTTTGGATAGATTGGTTAATTTCTGATTATACTTCTCCGTGTTCCAATGGTCTTTTCCTGTTGGGGTACGATCATCATCAAAAGTCAAGGGATTGTTTATAGTGTCAAAAAGGTTTTCAACATTATAAAAAGCGACGGTTCTTACCTTATATGCTTGTTTTTCTTGAGAATGACATATAAAGGAAATAAGTATAGGTAAGAAAATAAAAACAGACTTCATAATGCTAGCTATGGTTTTAAGAGTGAGAATTTCACAGTATGAAAGTAGTAAAAACAATGTTTTTTTATAAATAATATGGGGTTATGAATAAAATTACTTAATATTAAAAGACCATTAACGATAAAAACAGGGTATAATGCGATTTATTCCCTCATTATATCTTGCCTTTTTTATACAGATAGTTGTAGCACAACAAACAAATTATATTAAGGGTAAGGTTTTAAATGTGCAAACTAAATTGGGTATTTCTAATAGTATTGTTTCTATAGAAGGAACCCAGATTTCCACTAGCACCAATTCAGAAGGAGAATTTGTAATAAAAACTTCTTTTATTGGTGAATATGTGTTGTATGTATATGCCCAAGATTTTGTTTCAAAAAGAATTCCTTTTGTATTGGAAGGCAAATTTTTAGATTTGAGTTTTCTTTACTTGGAGAAGGATATTACCCAAGAAAAAGCAGACAATCTTATTGCTTTGACTGATGCGGATTTATCCGATGATGAAAGTGTTTCCATGTCTTCTGGATTATTGCAAGCTACACGAGATGTATTTCTTAACAGGGCAGCGTTTGATTTTGGCCAAGCATTTTTTAGGGTTCGCGGGTATGATTCTCAAAATGGGAAAGTACTTGTCAATGGAATTCCCATGAATAAATTATACGATGGTCGCCCACAATGGAACAATTGGGGAGGATTAAATGATGTTACCAAAAACCAAGAGTTCACGAATGGGATAAGCGCATCAGATTATAATTTTGGAGGTATTTTAGGAATAACCAATATAGATACAAGACCTTCTGGTCTTCGTCCAGGGACAAGGTTGTCCACCTCCTATTCTAACAGAACCTATGCAGGTAGGTTAATGGCAACATACAATTCTGGAATGCATAAAAATGGAATTGGATATGCTTTTTCTGCTTCAAGGAGATGGGCTAAACAGGGTTATATTGATGGAACACTCTATGATTCTTATTCCTTTTTCGGAGCATTAGAATATAAATTTAATACCAAGCATTCTATAGGTCTCACTTCTATTTTGGCTTCTAATCGCAGAGGGCGTTCTTCGGCAATTACAGAAGAAGTTTTTGAGCTTGTAGGAAGAAAATACAATCCATATTGGGGTTTGCAAAAAGGTGGTATTAGAAATTCTAGAGAAAGAAAAATAGTAGAACCTATTTTCATGCTGAACCACTATTACAAATCAGATAAATTAAACATCAATACAGGAATTGCATATCAGACAGGTACACATGCAAAAAGTAGATTGGGATATTACAATGCCCCAAATCCCGACCCTACTTATTACCGTTATTTGCCCAGTTTTTATATCAATAGTTCTATAGGAGCTAATTTTATTGGTGCTAATTTGGCAAAAAACGGTTTTTTAGAACAGCCTCAATGGAATTGGGAAAACCTTTATGTTGCAAATTTAAACGAAGCAAATAACGGAAAAGCAAGCTATGTTTTATATGATGATGTGGTAGCTGACAATCAATTTACCATAAATAGTTTAGTAAATTTTAAGTTGGATGATAAGTTGCAATTAGATTTTGGGACAACCTATAAGAAATTGGAATCAGATAATTATGCAGAAATTAAAGATATTTTGGGAGCTGGTTTCCATGAGGATATTGACCCATTTTCGGATACTGAAAATGATGTACATGGTTCTACTGCCAAAACAGAAAATGAGTTGTTTAATTATCATTATAAAATTAATTCAACCCAGTTTGATGTATTTGCCCAATTAAAATATGCTGTAAACACTTGGAGTGCTTTTGTTGCGGGAAATTATTCCAATACCAGTTATAAAAGAAATGGATTGTTTCTCAATGAACGTTTCTTGAACAATTCATTTGGGAAAAGTGAAGAAGTTAATTTTTTCAATTTTGGAATAAAAGGAGGATTGGAATACAAAATTACGGGAAGGCATTGGTTAAAGGTAAATGCTGCATATATAAATAGACCACCAGTTTTACAGAATGTTTTTATCAACCCAAGGGAAAATAATACTGTTGTTCCCAATATTCAGAGTGAAAAAATAACAACGGCAGATTTAAATTATTTTATTCGTCTACCTAAATTAACTGGGAGGATTACGGGTTTTTATACTCGTTTTCAAAACACAACAGATGTTAACTTCTTTTTTGTGGATGCAGGCGTGGGGTCAGATTTTGTTCAGGAGGTGATTACGGATTTGGATAAATTACATCTTGGTACAGAAATAGGGTTGGAATACCAAGTGTCATCCAGTGTAAAACTGACGGCAGTTGCAGCAATTTCAAAATATGTGTATGCGAGCGACCCTTCTATTGCTATAAACTTTGATACGGCTGGTGCAGTGGAAGATTTAATTAACCTAGAAGGAAACATAGATTTGGGAATAGCCAATATCAAAGATTATAAACTGGCACAAGGCCCGCAAAAAGCAATGGCTTTTGGAGTGGAATATAGAGCCCCAAAATATTGGTGGGTTGGAGTAACAGCTAATTATTTGGCGAATAATTATGCTAACATTTCTACCATTACAAGGACGCAGAGTTTTTATTTAGACCCAGAAACAGGACAACCATTCCCCAATGCAACGGAAGAAAACGTAAATAGATTATTAGCACAACAAAAGCTGGATAATTTTTACTTATTGAATCTAGTAGGCGGAAAATCTTGGCTTAAAAAAGGAAAATATATTAGCGTTTTTGCCAGTGTAAACAATGTTTTTGATACTGTATTTAGGACAGGGGGATATGAACAAAGTAGAAATGGGAATTTTGGGCAGTTAGAGCAAGATAATTTAAGTGGCACACCATCTTTTGCACCTAAATATTGGTATGGTTATGGACGTACTTATTTTTTGAATTTTGCTATTAGTTTTTAAATCGTCACAGTTTCTCTTCTAGTAAGACCTGTGCTGAGTAGAGTTGAAGTAAGTATTTAAGGCCTTCCTGCCGTAGGCAGGGGTGTGTAGGAATAAAAAATAATGAAAAAACAAGTATACTTATTTATTTTATTAATTATATGTTCTTGCGTAAAGAACACAAGCTTTGATACTCCAAAAAGTACTTGTGAAAGTAATTTAATTGCCAACACCACTTTTGCAGAAGTAAAGAATCTATATGCTAATGAAATCATTCAAATACAAGAAGATTTGGTGATGGAAGGTTATGTGATTTCATCGGATAGGGCAGGGAATTTTTTTGGAACGCTTTACATACAAGATAATCCTGTTAATCCTACTCAAGGCCTTCAAATAGAAATTGATGTTAGAGATTCACATTTGTTTTATCAAGTAGGGAGTAAGATATACGTAAAACTAAAAGGGCTGTATTTAGGAAAAGCGAAAGGAGTTTTTAAAGTTGGGGGTGTGTTTAGTGCTTTTGGAAATGTATCCGTAGGTCGCTTGCCTTCTGCTGCGGTACAACAACATTTATTTTTAGGATGTGATGTTCCAATAGCTATTCAGCCTACTATTGTTGGCATTAATGTTTTAGAAGATAATATGGTAAACACCTTGGTGCAATTAGAAGGTTTAGAAATAATAGATGAAGAATTAGGATTGCCATTTGCTGTGCCTGAGGAAGAAACTGAACGTACTTTAAAAGATTGTAATAGCAATGAGATAACCCTTTTGAACAGTGGTTATTCTGATTTTCAATCAGAAATTATTTCTGAAAAGAACGGAACAATAACCGCTGTTTTGCAGAAAGAAAACAATGATTACCAATTAGTAATAAGAGACGTGAATGATATTGATTTTACGAAGGAACGCTGCCCACCAGATGAGGTAACATCCAATCAAATATTTATTTCTGAACTGGCAGACCCAAATAATAGTATAGGAGCACGGTTTGTAGAACTGTATAATGCTTCAGTGGGTAATTTGTCATTAAAAGGATGGACATTACGCCGCTATACCAATGACAATACAGCTATCAGTTCTACCATAGATTTATCAGATTTTATCATTGCAGCAGAAAGCACATTTGTTATTTCTCCCAATGCTCCTGAATTTGAAATGGTCTATAGTTTTTTACCGGATATGGAGGTTTCTACAAACAGTCCGGCTGATTCTAACGGGGATGATAATCTAGAGCTAGTAGACCCTTTTGGAGTTGTTATTGATATTTTTGGAATAGTTGGTGAAGATGGTTCAAATACCAATCACGAGTTTGAAGATGGTAAGGCTGTTAGAAATTCAGATATTAATCAAGCTAATTCAGTTTATATATTTTCTGAATGGACAATTTATAATGACACGGGAGATTCTGGAACTATAAATTTGCCTCAAAATGCTCCTGAGGATTTTAC
>CAYNLI010000131.1:0-6496 GCA_964398035.1 uncultured Flavobacteriaceae bacterium
ATTTATATTAAGGGCAAAATGCTCAAAAACCATATAAATATTTGTTTTCCTAGTATCTACAGTAAATGTAGCTGTTTTAAATGAGAAGATTACCTTAACTTTGTGCCTTTAAAATCTGAAAACAAATGTTGCAATTACAGACTATTAGAGAAAATAAAGAAGAAATCATCAAGGCATTACAAAAACGTAATCTTGATGCAACATCGCTTATAGAAAACGTATTGCAGCTAGATGAAAAAAGGCGTTCTACACAAACCCAATTGGACCGTACTTTGGCAGAAGCCAACAACCTATCCAAAGAAATAGGTATGCTCTTTAAAAATGGAAAGCAGCAAGAGGCCAATGCGCTAAAAGAAAAAACTGGGGCATTAAAAGAAGAATCCAAAAAACTTGGAGAGGGTTTAAACAGCACTGCTGATGAGTTACAGACTTTATTGTACCAAATTCCCAATGTTCCCCATGTATCTGTTCCCGCAGGAAGCACCGAAGAGGACAATGAAGAGGTCTTTAAAGAAGGTGAAATTCCTGTTTTAGCAAGTGGTGCTTTACCGCATTGGGAACTGGCAAAGAAATATGACATCATAGATTTTGAATTGGGCGTAAAAATTACTGGTGCCGGCTTCCCGGTCTATAAAGGAAAAGGGGCAAGATTACAACGGGCCTTGATCGCTTATTTTTTGGATAAAAATACCGAGGCTGGTTATACAGAAATTCAAGTACCGCATTTGGTCAATGAAGCATCCGCTTATTGTACAGGACAATTGCCAGATAAGGAAGGGCAAATGTACCATGTAGGGATAGACGACCTGTATTTAATTCCCACAGGAGAAATTCCCATAACCAATATTTTTAGGGACGAAATTGTAAACGAAAAAGACTTCCCTATTCGCTATACAGGTTATACACCTTGTTTTAGAAGGGAAGCAGGCAGTTATGGCGCACATGTTCGTGGGCTTAACCGTTTGCATCAATTTGATAAGGTAGAAATAGTACGCATAGAACATCCCAAAAAATCTTACGAGGCATTGGATGGCATGGTAGAACATGTGAAAAATATTTTGCGGGAGTTAAAATTGCCCTATCGCGTTTTACGTCTATGTGGTGGTGATTTAGGTTTTACAGCTGCCCTTACCTTTGATTTTGAAGTGTTTTCTACAGCACAAGACCGTTGGCTGGAAATAAGTTCTGTTTCCAATTTTGAAACCTATCAGGCAAACCGATTGAAATTACGTTATAAAGATGAAAATGGAAAAAATCAATTGGCACACACTTTAAATGGTAGCTCTTTGGCCTTGCCAAGAGTTTTAGCTGGGATTCTGGAAAACTACCAAACTCCAGAGGGCATAAAAATACCTGAAGTATTGATTCCTTATACCAATTTTAATATTATTGACTAATTTTAAGTTAAATATTCATAAAATGCAAAAATTATTCAAATAAATACACCTTTAACAGGTGCTAATATTTTGGACTCGCAGTATTATGTTGTAATAAACCAAGCATTATTCTCTAAAAACAACCCCTTTACAACTCTCTTAACACCATTTTTCCGCAATCTGCGTATCTTTGAAAAAACTACACTTTTGAAGTCCCTTCTTTTCATTATTGCATTTTGCTGTTTCCAATCAGTCTTTTCTCAAGACAATTTTTTGGCAAAACAATACCTCAATGATGGTGAATATGAAAAAGCTGTTATTTTCTATGAAAAGCTAGTAAATCAAAACCCTCGCAGAACAGATTATACTGAAGGACTCATTACTTGTTATCAGCAACTGGAACGCTACCAAGATGTTGAAAACCTATTGAACAAAAAAATAAATGCTGATAATGTACACCCGGTTTTTTTTGTTGAATTGGGTTACAATTATACTTTACAGGATATACCAGAAAAGGCCATAACCTATTATGATGAAGCATTGGTCAAACTAGAAGAAAACCCAAATTTTGGGTATGGCATTGGCTTTCGGTTTCAAAAATATGCCATACTGGATTATGCAATAAAAGCCTATACCAAAGCAATGGAACTAAATCCTGAACTAAATTTCAATTTTCAACTAGCACGTATTTATGGGGAACAGGGAAACATTTCCCAAATGTATGACAGCTATTTGGAACTTATAGTAACAGGTAGAGCCTCAAAAGCCAATGTGCTGCGTAATATTGATGATTTTATTAATGAAGATGCTGAAAATGAAAACAATATTAAGCTTAAAAAAATACTACTCCAAAGAGCTCAGAAAACTCCAGATGTATTGTGGAATGAACTTCTAAGTTGGCTTTTTGTACAACAAAAACAATACAAAAGCGCCTTTACCCAAGAAAAAGCCATTTATAGGAGAGAACAGCAAAGTTCTTTGTTGCGCATGGAGAATCTAGGAAATGTTGCCTTGGAAGACAATGCGATGGATACTGCCAAAAATATTTTTCAATATATAGTGGACAATAGCCATGATAAAATTGTTACGCTAAACTCGCAATTGAATCTTATAGATATTGACCTTTTGGATGCCAATGAAAAAAAGTATGATGAAGTTCTAAAAACATTTGAAAAACTTATAGAACAGTACGGCTACCAACCCAATACATTACAACTGCCCATTGCCTATGCCAACTTCCTTACTTTTAAAAAAGAAGAGCCAAAACCAGCAATAGACATTCTTAAAAATAGTTTGGAAATGCCCTTAAATAGATTTGGGGAAGCATTCATAAAAATGGCATTGGGAGATATTCTGGTCTTTGATCAAAAGTTCAATGAAGCACTTATTTATTTTTCTCAGATTCAGAAAAAATTAAAAAACGATGTCATGGGACAAAATGCCCGTTTTAAAGTGGCACAAACCAGTTTTTACAAAGGGGATTTTGATTGGGCCCTAACCCAACTAAAAGTATTGCGAAGTTCCACATCGCAACTTATTGCCAATGATGCCATGCAATTGAGCTTATTGATTTCAGACAATTCTTTGGAAGATTCAACACAAACTGCGCTTAAAAAATATGCTCGTGCAGATTTATTGGACTATCAAAACAAAACCAAAGATGCCATTGCCATTTTGGAAGATATTCTACAAAATCATAAAGGTGAAAAAATTGAAGACGAAGCACTATTGAAACAGGCGGAGCTTTTAGAAAGCCAAAAAGATTACGAAGCGGCAAAGTTCAATTATCAAAAAATAGTGGAATTCTATGGAAACGATATTTTGGGTGATGATGCTCATTTTGCTTTGGCAGAACTCTACAGAAATATCTTGAACGAACCAGAAAAGGCCAAACAGCATTATGAGAAAATAATATACAACCATCAGGATAGCTACTATTTTCCACAGGCAAGGAAGAACTTTAGAATATTACGTGGAGACAGTATTAATTGATAAAATCACTGGATTTAAGAGAAACTTGACTCTTGAACATGAAACCTTAAACCGACACTTTAAAAGATGTACATATACAACGTTACCACAAACATAGAAGAAACCGTTCATGAACAATGGATATCATGGATGAAGGAAACACACATCCCAAATGTACTGGCAACTGGGAAGTTTACAAATGCTAAAATGTGCAAGGTTTTAGTGGAAGAAGATATGGGCGGCGTTACCTATTCCGTTCAATATTCTGTTTTAGACAGAGAAACTTTGAATAAATATTATGCAGAAGATGCAGATAGATTGCGTGGAGAAGTAACAAAACACTTCCCAAACAAATTTGTATCGTTTAGAACAGAGTTGGAAATAATCAGCGAACAATAACATGTCCAAAAAGAAAAAATACAGTTCCAATTTTAAAAAAGGAAATAAAAAAAATTGGCAAGATGAAAGTCCGGTCAAAGCCAAAAAATATTTGGGACAACATTTCTTGAAAGATGAAAAGATTGCTAAAGATATAGCGGACACACTTTCTTTTAAAGGATATAAAAATGTGTTAGAAATTGGTCCAGGCACCGGAGTTCTTACAAAATATTTATTGCTAAATGACATAGATTTAGTAGCAATGGACCTAGATGCAGAATCTATCATCTATCTTAACCACAGCTTTTCTTTAGAGCATCCGGAAACCATGCACCGTAAAGGGACTTTTAAGGTTTTGGAGGCCGATTTTTTAAAATATGACCTTAGCTCCCTTTTTGGCGATGAGCAATTCGCAATTACTGGTAATTTTCCATATAACATATCCACCCAAATTGTTTTTAAAACGTTGGAAATGAGGAAACAGATTCCAGAGTTTTCTGGTATGTTTCAAAAAGAAGTGGCACAACGTATTTGTGAAAAAGAAGGCAGTAAAGTTTACGGTATTTTATCCGTATTTGTACAGGCATTTTATGATGCAGAGTACCTGTTTACTGTCCCACCATCAGTCTTTAACCCTCCCCCTAAAGTAAATTCTGGAGTCTTACGGTTAACCAGAAAAGAAAATCAGGATTTAGATTGTGATGAAAAATTGTTTTTCAAGGTTGTAAAAACAGCCTTTAACCAACGAAGAAAAACGTTGCGTAACAGCTTAAAGACCTTTTCCCTTTCTGATGTTTTAAAAGAAGATGCTATCTTTGACCAGCGCCCAGAGCAATTATCCGTTGCCGAATTTATTGCGCTGACCAAGAAGATAGGGCATGACACCGTTTAAACTAACAGACGAACTTGTAGCTGATATTGAACAGCTCATTGAAAACCAAAATGACAAGGAACTTACTTCCCTTATGGAAGAGTTTCATTATGCGGATATCGCAGAAATCATTGATGAACTCAACAAGGATAATGCCACCTATCTTATTAAACTTTTGGATAGTGACAAAACATCCGATGTCCTTACCGAGGTAGACGATGATGTTCGTGAAGCCATTTTAAACAACTTTTCTGCCAAAGAAATTGCCGGGGAAATTAACGAATTGGATACCGATGATGCTGCAGATATCATTGGTGAACTGCCTAAAGGAATTGTACAAGAGGTAATCTCAGAGATTGAGGATAAGGAACATGCAAAAGATATTGTTGACCTACTTAGGTATGATGAGGATTCTGCTGGTGGGTTAATGGCAAAAGAACTTGTTAAGGTCAATGAAAATTGGACCGTGACTAGATGCGTTAAAGAAATGCGGGCACAAGCTGAAAATGTGACTCGGGTACATTCCATCTATGTAGTGGACAATGATGAAAAACTCAAAGGCCGCCTTTCCTTAAAAGACTTGCTGATTGTGTCAACAGAAACCCATATCAAGGAAATTTATATCCCAAAAGTAAATTCTGTAAAAGTTACCGAAGATGCTGAGGATGTTGCCAAGATTATGTCCAAATACGATTTGGAAGCCATTCCCGTGGTTGATGAAATGGGCGTGTTGGTCGGACGTATTACTATTGATGATATTATAGATGTAATAAAAGAAGAAGCTGAGAAGGATTACCAATTGGCAGCAGGTATTTCCCAAGATGTAGAAGCAGATGATAGTATTTGGGAATTGACCCGTGCCCGATTGCCATGGCTTATCTTAGGCCTTTTCGGAGGTTTGGGCGCTGCGGCCATTATGGGAAATTTTGAGGAAATACTCAGTAATCATGCTATTCTATTTTACTTTACCCCATTGATTGCCGCTATGGCCGGTAATGTTGGGGTACAGTCCAGTGCCATTATTGTGCAAGGTCTAGCAAATGATGATTTAAAAGGAAGTATTAGCAACCGCTTGTGGAAAGAGATGCTTTTGGCGCTATTGAACGGACTTATTTTGGCAGCAATACTATTGTTGTTCACTTGGTTTTGGAATGGGGATTTTTATATTGCTTTGGCAATTTCTATCTCTTTAGTCGCTGTAATCGTTGTAGCTGGTATTATTGGCACCTTTGTTCCTTTGTTTTTGGACAAAAGAGGCATTGATCCCGCCATTGCCACTGGCCCTTTTATTACTACCAGTAATGATATTTTTGGCATCCTCATCTACTTTTGGATTGCTAAGTTGATACTGGGAATTTAATTTGAGTTACCGTTTCCATAAAAAATCCATTTGTTCAATGAATAAAAATTTAATTGATTTAAGCCATACTATTGAAAATGGTCTAATAACATATAAAGGGCTCCCCGCTCCTATTATTTGTGATTATTTAAGTCGAGAAAAATCAAAGGAATTTTACGGCGATGATGCAGAATTCCAAATAGGCAAGATTGAAATGGTTTCCAACACAGGGACATATCTGGACTGTCCATTTCACAGATATGAAAATGGAAAAGATCTTTCAGAAATCGGCCTTAATATGTTGGTCGATTTAGACGCAATACTGATAAAAATTCCATATCAAGAAAAAATAGAAATTACTGAAAAAGATTTAGAAGAATATACGATTAAAAATAAAGCTGTATTGATACATACAGGATGGGACAAACATTGGAACACAGACCAGTATTTTGAGAACAACCCTTTTCTAACCGCTGATGCAGCTGAATATTTAAAAGACAATAACGTAAAATTAGTTGGGATAGATTCTCATAATATAGACGATACCCGTGGCAATAAACG
>CAYNLI010000132.1:0-6473 GCA_964398035.1 uncultured Flavobacteriaceae bacterium
TTTTTTATGTTTTTTTATTAATTACTCTTAGAGCAAAATTGTGTATCCTTTCAAATTGTTCTTTTAATCCCATATCACTATTATCAAAAGGAATTGCATCTTCTGCTTTCCTTAAAGGAGAAATTTCTCTATGAGAATCCCTATAATCCCTATCTTCCACATTTTGGAGTACTTCGGCATAACTCACTTCTTCACCCCTGTTCAATAATTCCTTATAACGTCTTGTAGCTCTAGCCTCAGGAGAAGCAGTCATGAAAATCTTTAATTCAGCATTTGGGAATACTACAGTACCAATGTCCCTGCCATCCATTACAATTCCTTTCTCTACTCCCATTCTCTTCTGCATATCCACCAACTTGTACCTTACTTCTTCCACAGCAGCTATTTTACTAACCTGCCTAGAAACAGCCATAGTCCGTATCTCTTTTTCAATATTCTCTTTATTGAGATACATTTCAGCAAATCCCAAATCTTTATTAAAAACAAATTTCAAGTTTATTTTAGGCAAGAGTTTTACCAGAGCATCTATATTATCTTGCTGACCACCAATAAAATCATTCCTAATGGCAAACAATGTAACTGCTCTGTACATGGCTCCAGTATCCACATATACATAGCCAAGTTCCTTTGCCAGTTGTTTGGCAATAGTGCTTTTCCCTGTAGAGGAATAACCGTCTATTGCTATGATTATTTTTTGCATAGTGTAAAAATAAGAAGAAATGTGCTCTTATAGTTTTTTAGCGTTCTTTACCTTTTGATCGGTTATCGCAAGATCTATCACATCGCTCATATCGGTCACATAATGAAAAGTAAGGCCTTTTAGATAATCTTCCTTAATCTCTAATATATCTTTCCTGTTTTCTTCACAGAGAATAATATGTTTGATACGTGCTCTTTTTGCAGCCAATATTTTTTCCTTTATCCCACCAACAGGTAACACTTTTCCTCTCAAAGTAATTTCCCCTGTCATGGCCAAGCTTTTCTTTACCTTTTTCTGGGTAAACAATGACACCAATGAAGTTAGCATTGTAATGCCCGCACTTGGACCATCCTTTGGTGTTGCTCCTTCTGGAACATGAATATGTACATTATATTTCGCAAAAACATCAGAATCTATCCCAAAAACATCTGCATTGGATTTTATGTATTCCATTGCAATAGTGGCAGACTCTTTCATTACCTTACCAAGATTACCTGTAATATTAAGTGTTCCTTTTCCTTTTGATATAATTGATTCTATAAAAAGAATATCCCCCCCAACACTTGTCCATGCAAGGCCAGTAACCACACCCGCAATATCATTATTTTCATATTTATCGCGTTCCAATCTTGCTGGGCCCATTATTCTTTCCACATCTTCATTGGAGATTTTTACATTGTACTCTTCTTCCATTGCTATGGATTTTGCAGCATAACGCACCATTTTAGCAATTTTCTTTTCCAAAGACCGTACACCAGATTCACGAGTATATCCTTCAACAATTTTTTCTAACTGGGGCTTCCCTATTTTTAAATCTTTAGTTGACAGTCCATGCTCTTTTAATTGCTTGGGGAGCAAGTGCCTTTTGGCAATTTCCACCTTTTCTTCAATAGTATAACCTGAAACATTTATGATTTCCATCCTGTCTCGCAAAGCTGGCTGAATAGGTCCTAGATTATTAGCCGTGGCTATAAACATTACTTTAGAAAGGTCATAGCCCATTTCCAAAAAGTTGTCATGAAAATCACTATTCTGTTCTGGATCCAAGACCTCTAACATAGCTGAAGATGGGTCTCCTTGATGACTATTGGACAATTTATCAATTTCATCCAAAATAAAAACAGGATTGGACGTGCCTGCTTTTTTAAGACTCTGGATTATTCTTCCTGGCATGGCGCCAATATAGGTTTTCCTATGCCCCCTTATTTCTGCCTCGTCTCTTAAACCACCTAAAGAAATCCTAACATATTCTCTTCCTAGAGCTTCTGCAACAGACTTCCCTAAAGATGTTTTTCCTGTTCCAGGAGGACCATATAAACATAATATTGGAGATTTCATATCATTTCTAAGCTTAAGAACAGCCAAGTATTCTATGATTCTCTTTTTTACATCCTCCAGACCATAATGATCTCTGTCTAATATTTTTTGGGCACGTTTTAAATCAAATTTATCCTTAGAAAATTTATTCCAAGGCAAGTCTAAAAACAAGTCCAAATAATTTCTCTGTACAGAATATTCCGCTACTTGCGGGTTCATACGTTGCATTTTGGCCAATTCCTTCTCAAAATGCTCCTTTACTTTTTTTCCCCACTTTTTATTTTTGGCTTTTTCTGCCATTTCATCCACTTCTTCCTCATAAGAAATACCGCCCAATTCTTCTTGAATGGTCTTCATTTGCTGATGAAGAAAATACTCCCGCTGTTGTTGGTCCAAATCACTACGAACTTTAGATTGAATGTCATTCTTCAATTCTAATTTATGAAGTTCCACATTCATATATTTGAGCGTAGCCAACGCACGATCTTGTAAATTGGGTATTTCCAACAATTCTTGCTTCTCTTTTACATGAAGGTTAAGATTGGAAGAAACAAAATTGATTAAGAAGGAATTACTCTGAATGTTCTTTATAGCAAAAGAAGCTTCACTTGGAATATTTGGGTTATCCTTAATAATCTGCAAAGACAATTCCTTAATAGATTCTATAATTGCTAAAAACTCTTCACTTTCTTGCTTTGGTCTTTCTTCCTTTGTTTCCCTTATTGTAGCAGTCATATAAGGTTTTGTAGTCAGCACTTCTGCCACTTCAAAACGCTTTTTCCCTTGTATAATAACCGTGGTGTTACCGTCGGGCATTTTTAAGACTCTTAAGATTCTGGCTACGGTACCCAAGGTATTGATGTCCTTTATTCCAGGATTCTCTACACTTTCATCCTTTTGCGAAACTACGCCTATGACTTTAGAACCTTTATTGGCATCTTTGATTAAACTAATTGATGAATCCCTGCCCGCAGTTATAGGAATAACCACGCCTGGAAATAATACCGTATTTCTTAAAGGTAAAATCGGCAAGGTCTCTGGCAACCCTTCTTTTGTCATTTCCTCTTCATCTTCCGCTGTTAAAAGTGGTATCAGTTCAGAATCCTCATCGATTCCTTGCAACGACATATTGTCAAAATTTGAAAATTTAGCATCTCCCATATCTATATATCTACGTCATTCTGTCATAATAAAACAGAATTCTAAATTCTTTATTGTTAAACTATTCTTTGTGAAGTCCTAAACAATAGGCAAATACATCCATATAGCTTAATTCTTCAGCCTATTAATTCAATTCTTATGCCAACAAAGAAGAAAAATCTTAAAAAAACTGTAACAATTGTTAAATTGGGTCATCTATAAAACAAACCTTGCACTTTTTGAGCCAAAAAAAAGGACATACTGATACTGAAGTATTATTGCAATTGTGTTTAAAAGGAAAACAAACCGCACAATTGGAAATTTACAACCGATACTACAAAGCAATGTACAACACTGCCTTGAGGATTGTTAAAAATAGTGCTGAAGCCGAGGATATTATGCAGGAATCATTTTTGAACGCGTTCACCAAACTGCAAACATTCAAGGGTGAAGTAACATTTGGATCCTGGTTAAAACGGATTGTGATAAACAACAGTATCTATCATTACAGAAAGCAACAAAAGAATATGGAAGTTGGTCTGGATGATATTCTGTATAAGGTCGAAGACAATGACGAAATTGTTACAGATCATGGCACAACAGAACTAAAGGCTCAAAAAGTGATGGAGACCATGAAACGGTTAAAAGACAATTACAGAATTTCTTTGACCTTACATTTAATTGAAGGGTATGATTATGAAGAGGTTAGTCGTATTATGGACATTAGTTATGCAAATTGCAGAACAACAATTTCCAGAGCTAAAGAAAGCCTTAGGCAAAAAATGATAAATGCTTAACTATGAATGAAGAAGAAAAATTAGAAGACTTGTTTAAAAACCTACAGGGTTCTTTTGATATGGAAGAACCGACTGTTGGACATGAACAACGATTTTTGGGAAAGCTTGATTCTGTCAATCAAACTGTTAGTCTGCATACAAGAAAATATTGGTGGAAACCATTGTCAATAGTAGCCTCTATAGTATTGCTTTGTGCAATAGGTGCAGGTCTCTTTTTTAACAACGCACCAACAATTGAAGAACAGGTTGCTAAAATATCACCAGAAGCATCCCAAACTGAATTTTACTTTGCGAACTTGATCAATGAGCAAGTAAAACAATTGGAAGGTGAAAGCACACCAGAAACACAAAAAGTTATTGATGACTCTATGACCCAGTTAAGAAAACTGGAAAACAACTATCTGGTTTTAGAGCAAGACCTATTAAATGGTGGCAATAGCAAATTGATTTTAAGTGCAATGATCACCAACTTCCAAACACGAATAGACCTTCTGCAAGAAGTTTTAAACCAAGTTGAAACAATCAAGAATTTAAAAAAATACAATGATGAAAACTTTACTATATAAATACATAGCCGTATTACTGTTTGTTGCACCAACTGCTCTTTTGGCCAATGATGGAAAACTAAAAGGCAGATACACCAAAGAGAAGACCATTAAGAAAGAATACAATGTAAATTCTGATGCCTTACTTAAGATAAACAACAGTTATGGCAATCTAAACATTACATCTTGGAACGAAAATAGGATTGTCATTGAAGTCCACATAAAGACCAATGGCAACAATGAAGAAAAAGTACAGCGAAAATTGGATGGCATCTCAATAGACTTTGAAGCCAGTAGCAGTATGGTTTCCGCTAGAACCAATTTCAACAGAAACAGAAGCAGCTGGGGATGGAACTGGGGCAACAACAATGTAAACATGCAAGTAAATTACACCATAAAACTCCCTGTAAAGAATAGTGTAAACCTTAGCAATGATTATGGTAATATTATTTTAGACAGAATAGATGGACACGCCAAAATAAACTGTGATTATGGCAGATTGGATATTGGCGAACTTAGAGGAAGAAACAACCAGTTAAGGTTTGATTATACTTCCAAGTCCAGTATTGATTATATAAACAGTGGTGAAATTGATGCGGACTACTCTGGATTTACAATTGAAAAAGCAGGGGATTTAAAAATTAATGCAGATTATACCAATGTAAACATAGTGCAAATGGAAAACCTTGAGTATTCCAGTGATTATGGCACTATGGAAGTTGGTGAAGCCAATGACGTACATGGTGTTGGAGATTATATTAATGTAAAATTGGGAAGCATTCACGGGAATGTGGATATCTCTGCAGATTACGGTTCTGTAAAAATCAATAACATGGAAGAAGATGCAGGCGATATTAGAATCAGGACAGACTACACAGGAGTAAAAATTGGGTATGATTCCCAATACTATTTTGACTTTGAAATCACAACTGAATATGCTGGTGTAAGTGGTAAAGATGATTTTGAAATAAATGTAAGTATAGAAAAATCTCGTGAAAAATATTACAAAGGGTATCATGGCAAAGAACATAGTGGCAATAATGTCTCTATCACCAGCGACTATGGCAGTGTATCATTTTACAAAAATTAATCAGATCAATTAAAACACAAATAATCATGAAAAAAACAACACTATTAGGATTGGCACTATTAATGGTTGCCACAGTCACTGCGCAATGGGGCAAAAGAATCAAAGGGAATGGAAACGTAGTAACTATTGAACGCTCCGTGGGTGACTATGATGCCGTGGCACTTGCAGGCTGGTTTGATGTAGATTTAGTTGCCGGAAATGAGGGTGAGATTACGTTAAGAGGAGAGGAAAACCTTTTAGAGTATATTAAAACTGAGGTGAAAAATGGCAAGCTGGTCATAAAAGTAGAAAAAGGTGTAAACCTTAGACCTTCCAATTGGAAACAAGGCATCCATATTACTGTACCTATAGAAAGCATCAATTCAGCAACTTTATCAGGTTCTGGGGATATTGTTGGAAAAACAACCCTAAAAGCAAGTAATTTCACCACCAACATGTCTGGTTCTGGGGATATTACCCTTGCCATTGAAGCCAACTCCGTCACTGCTACCATGTCAGGTTCTGGAGATATAAGGTTAAGTGGCAAAACATCAGATTTAGAAATTAGAATATCAGGTTCTGGGGATATAAAATCCTATGACCTCGAAGCCGAATTTGTTGAGGTTACCATTTCTGGTTCTGCAGATGTTGAGGTAACTGCAAATCAAGCCCTCAAAGCTAGGGTATCTGGATCAGGAGATATTCGTTACAGGGGAAATCCTAAGAAATTGGATAGCAAAACTTCTGGCTCTGGAGATATTTCCAAAGGATAGTTTAAGTTTTTCATCAATCCATCTTAACAAAGGATTAAAAAAATTAAAGCCTTGATTCTGACAACCTCAGAATTAAGGCTTTTTCTGTAACATTTTCAGCTGTTTGCATACTTGTATTTTAAATTAAAATAC
>CAYNLI010000133.1:0-6461 GCA_964398035.1 uncultured Flavobacteriaceae bacterium
ATAATGTACATCCTAAAGAAAATGGTCGTTTTGCCAAATATCCAGATGGAACTTTAGTTGAAAAGTAACCTAAAACAATACGTAAAATTTCTATTGTTATACTCTTACAATATTAGCTCCTATTGCTTGAAGACGAGTATCAATATTCTCATACCCGCGGTCAATTTGTTCAATATTATGAATTGTAGATGTACCCGTTGCTGATAAAGCAGCTATCAATAAAGAAACTCCTGCCCTAATATCTGGTGACACCATAGTGGTAGCCTTTAAGGAAGATTTAAAATCATGCCCAATCACGGTAGCCCTATGTGGATCACATAAAATAATTTTTGCGCCCATGTCTATCAACTTATCTACAAAAAACAAACGGCTTTCAAACATTTTTTGATGAATGAGCACTTCTCCTTTTGCCTGTGTGGAAACCACCAAAATAATACTCAATAAATCTGGCGTAAGGCCAGGCCAAGGAGCATCAGAAACAGTTAAGATAGAACCATCAATATAATTCTGTATTTCATATCCGTCTTTATGTTCTGGAATAAAAATATCATCTCCACGGCGTTCTATAGTAATTCCAAGTTTTCTGAATACTGTCGGTATTTGTCCTAGATTCTCCCAGCTCACATTTTTAATGGTAAGCTCACTTTTAGTCATCGCCGCAAGCCCTATCCAGCTCCCAATCTCTATCATGTCAGGAAGCATGGTATGTTCTGTACCACCCAATTCCTCTACACCTTCAATGACCAATAAATTAGAGCTAATACCAGAAATTTTGGCCCCCATCCTATTCAACATCTTACAAAGTTGTTGCAAATAAGGTTCGCATGCTGCATTATATATAGTTGTTGTGCCTTCTGCCAAAACAGCTGCCATAACTATATTTGCAGTACCAGTTACAGATGCTTCATTCAAAAGCATATAGGTGCCTTTTAGCTTTTTGGCTTCAACGCCATAAAAGTGTTCTGCCTTATTGTAACGGAATTTAGCGCCAAGATTAATAAACCCCTCAAAATGTGTGTCTAATCTCCTTCTTCCTATTTTATCTCCTCCTGGCTTAGGTATATATCCTTTGCCAAAACGACCCAATAATGGTCCTACCAACATTATAGAACCTCTAAGTCCACTACCATCTTTCTTAAACTGATCAGATTGTAAGTAATCCAAGTTAACATCATCTGCTTTAAAGGCATAAGAGCCTTTACCTTTCTTTTGGGTTTTAACCCCTAAATCTTCTAACAGAGAGATTAGCTTGTTAACATCCAAAATATCAGGAATGTTATTTATAGTAACTTCCTCTGGGGTTAAAAGCACTGCACAAAGAATTTGCAAAGCTTCATTTTTGGCTCCTTGAGGTGTTATTTCGCCATGAAGTTTTTGACTACCTTCAATTTTAAACGTTCCCATTTATGGTAAAAAAATTAATACCGTTTTTTACCACGGTTATTGTTATTTCTTTGATTTTGATATTTCTTTCCGCTATTGTTCTTGTTAGATTTAACGGGTCTATTCTTAAGGAATTGAGCACTATCGGTAAGTATTATATCGCCAGATGTCAAATCAATCTGCCCATCACTCAACTCAATTAAATGCTTGAAAATTACAGCGTCATCCACAGTATCTTTATTCCAATTTAAAAAACACTTTTTCATATGATTGGCAATGGCATACTCTAAACCATCTCTCATATCTCCTTTATCCCAACTTATCGCAACATCTACCATACGCTTTATGTTATTACCATAAAAACGATATTTAGGAAAATTTTGAGGGTATTTTAGAGGTTCTGGTCTTTCTTGCAGCATTTCCTTGGTCGTAACTGGAAATGGAGAATCTACATCCAATTTAAAATCAGACATTATAAAAAGTTGATCCCATAATTTATGTTGGAAATCTGGTACATCTCTTAAATGTGGTTGAAGATTGCCCATTACACTTATAATGGATTGTGCAACCTTGTTTCTTTCATCCCTATCTTCAATGGATACCGCATGCTCTACCATTTTCTGAAAATGACGGCCATACTCTGGAATAATGAGCTGTGAACGCTCAGTATTGTACTCTATATTTTCTACTAAATTCAAATTGAAATATTTTGCTTAAAAATGTATTATGGAAGTGTACTTATAACGGTTGCAAATTAACAAAATTATGCCACAAATACTATTTTATAGTGATATTACCCCTTTTACCTTACCAACTTCCTTATATTTTTTGACGACTTCATCCGGTCCTTTAAGGTTTACGGTAATAGAAATACTGGTATATTTTCCTTTTTTTGACTGCCTAGACTCTATAACGGCTCCTGTATTATCAAAAACCTGATTGATCTGTGCTATTTTTGATGCATCTGTGGGAACAATAAATTTATATAAGTAATCTGCTGGCCAACTATTGTTACCAGCCAATTGCTTTCTTAATCTTTTGTAAAATTCTTCCGATTTTTCGGTTTCCATTGCAACTTTTTTACAAATATACTGCAACACCATCAATTTTTTAGTCTTGCAAGGATTTCATTACTTTGTTGCATAAAACACATTTTTTGGATTCAAAAAGAATAGTTATTACTGGTGGGCCTGGAACTGGAAAAACTTCAATTATAAAAAAATTGGAACAATCTGGCTTTCATTGTTTTCATGAAATTATCCGAAGCATGACTTTAAAAGCAAAACAAGAAGGTAACCCAAATACTTTTATCTCCAATCCTTTGGCTTTTGTTTCTGATCCGTTTGAATTTAACAAACAATTACTGTCCGGAAGGTTAGAACAATATAAAATGGGCAATGAAATTAAGGCTGAATCTATTTTTTATGATAGGGCCATACCAGATATATTAGCTTATATGAGCCATTTTAACCAAGAGTATGGGGAAGATTTCATTGAAATATGCAAATCGCATGTCTATGACAAAATATTTCTGCTCCCACCATGGAAATCTATTTATGTTTCTGATAATGAAAGGCTTGAAAGTTTTGAAGAAGCATTACAAATTCATGACCACTTAGAACGGACATATCAAAATTTGGGATATGATGTTATTGAGGTTCCTACTGGAAAGGTTAGCGAAAGAATACATTTCATCTTAGAAAAAATAAAATAGTGAATAAAGACCCAAAAGACATTTTACTGCACTATTGGGGCTTCTCAAAATTTAAAAGCTCTCAAGAAGAAGTCATCAATGCCATCCTAGATGGGCAAGATGTTCTTGCATTGCTACCAACTGGTGGTGGAAAATCTATGTGTTACCAAATACCCACCTTATTAAAAGAAGGAATCTGTATTGTAGTATCACCATTAATTGCATTGATACAAAACCAAGTGGACAGCTTAAAACAAAAAGGCATTAAAGCATTGGCACTTACTGGGGGCATTCCACATAGAGAAATGATAGATCTTCTTGACAACTGCTTATATGGCAATTATAAGTTTCTCTATCTATCTCCAGAACGCTTGGAACAAGAAATGGTAAGGAATAGGATTCAGCAAATGAACGTGAACTTAATTGCTATTGATGAGGCCCATTGTATTTCTCAATGGGGAAATGATTTTAGGCCAGCTTATCTTAACTGCGCTATATTAAAAGAACTTGCTCCCCATGCGCCAGTAATAGCACTTACAGCAACAGCCACTACCAAAGTAGCCACCGATATTGTAGATAACCTTAAATTTATTGAACCCGTAATCATAAAAAACTCTTTTTCCAGAGACAATATTTCATTTAATGTACTTTGGGAAGAGGATAAACGATACAAATTACAGCTCCTTTGTTCCCAAGCCTTAAAAAGTGTTATCGTTTATGTACGTTCTAGACGATTGGCACAAGAAACAGCCCATTATCTAAAACAAAACAAATGCAATGCGGCCTATTTTCATGGCGGAATGACCAAGAAAGAAAAGGAAAAAACATTAAATGAATGGTTAGAAAATAAAGCTCAGATAATAGTTGCCACCAATGCTTTTGGGATGGGGATAGATAAACCAGATGTGGAATTGGTGGTGCATTACCAGATTCCAGATAGTATAGAAAACTATTTTCAAGAAGCTGGCAGGGCAGGTAGGGACGGTAACCCTGCAAAAGCAATATTAATTACCAATAAAAATGATGAGCATCAGGTAAAAAAACAATTTTTAAGTGTTATTCCAGATGTATCCTTTATAAAGTTGTTGTACCAAAAGCTCAATAGTTATTTTCAAATTGCCTATGGTGAGGGCAATGATGAAACATTTCAATTTAAATTCAATGAATTTTGTGATACTTATAAATTGAATTCTATTCTTACCTATAATGGTATGCGTTTGTTGGACCAAAACTCTGTCATAGCACTGTCTGAAACATTTTCTAAAAAAACAACCATTCAATTTATAGCTTCAAAAAAGTACTTGTTCAACTATTTAGAAACAAATAAATCAGTAGCATTTATTATACAGACCATTTTAAGGACTTACGGGGGCGTATATGATTACAGTACCAAAATAAACACATTATTGATTTCAAAAAAGGCTGCAGTTTCAGAAAATAAAGTTTTTAAGGTATTGGAACAATTACAAAAAGATGAAATCATAGACTACCAAAACAATCAAGGAGATTTAGAAATCACCTTCTTAATTCCAAGAGAAGATGATTGCACCATAAATCGTTTTGCAGATAAAATAGAAAGCCAAAAACAAATAAAAATTCATAATGTAAAAAGCATGTTAGACTATATAAAAAACAAGGTTACATGTAGAAACATACAATTACTAGCGTATTTTGACGAAAAAAGAAAAGAAAGGTGTGGTATTTGTGATGTTTGTTTAATAAAGGAACAGCCTTCTCAAAACATCTTAAGTATAGTAGAACAAGATATCATCATAGCATTAGAAAAAAAACATAGCTCTTCAAGAGAATTAATACATTCCTTAAAGTATGAGGAAACAATAATTCTGTCTATCATTCAAAAATTATTGGAAAATGAGCAAATATCAATCAATACAAAAAATGAATACCAACTTAAATAAAATGGATAAATTACGAATTGTGTTTATGGGCACTCCAGACTTTGCCGTGGCAACTTTGGACAAGCTGTTCCATAATTCCTATAATATAGTTGGTGTGGTAACCGCACCCGACAAACCAGCTGGAAGAGGCAGGAAACTAAATGAATCTGCCGTAAAAAAATATACTACAACACAACATATTAAGGTATTACAACCTACAAACCTTAAAAACGAAGTTTTTTTAGAAGAACTATCATCATTAAAGCCAAATCTAATAATTGTTGTGGCTTTTAGAATGCTGCCCAAAGTGGTATGGAACCTACCCAAGTATGGTACATTTAATTTGCACGCCTCATTACTTCCCAATTACAGAGGAGCAGCACCCATTAATTGGGCCATTATAAATGGTGAAACAGAAACCGGTGCAACCACTTTTTTTATTGATGATAAAATTGATACTGGGGAAATTATCCTCCAAGAAAGAACAACTATAGCTAATAACGACACTGCTGGTGATTTACACGACAATTTAATGGAATTGGGAGCCAACCTTGTTCTTAAAACCGTAAAGTTAATTGAGGAAGGAACCATAGCCCCTATAAAGCAAGAAGAAACCAAAGAATTAAAACCTGCACATAAAATCCATAAAGAAACTTGTAGAATAAACTGGGAATTGCCTCTTGATGATATTTATAACCATATACGTGGATTAAGCCCGTATCCTACTGCATGGACAAATTTGACCAATGATGACAAAACTGTGCCTGTTAAAATATATCTAGTCGCCAAAAAATTGGAAGAGCATAATTTAAAAAATGGAGCTCTGGTCGCTACAAAAAAAGAATTAAAAGTTGCTGTTAAAGACGGGTTCATAATCCTTTTAGAAATACAATTGCCCGGAAAAAGAAAAATGGATATAAAAGATGTTCTAAATGGCCTGAAATTATCAGAAAAAGCTCATGTTCTGTAAACCCTTGCTACCACTAGGTTAAGCAGAAACGTAAAAAAAGCCTTACTTTATCAACAAACACCCCAAGTTATCAACAAAAATAGGGATTTCCAATGGTTTTACTTGCAATAATGACAAATCCGTATAAATTTGTTCATATATAAATTATTTTAACAACAATTAATTTACTTACATTATGAACAAAACAGAATTAATCGATGCTATGGCGGCAGATTCAGGCATCACTAAAGCAGCAGCTAAAAAAGCATTGGAATCTTTTCTAGGAAATGTAGAGGGATCTCTTAAAAAAGGTAACAGAGTTTCTTTAGTAGGTTTTGGATCTTGGTCAGTTTCTAGAAGAAACGCAAGAGACGGTAGAAACCCACAAACAGGAGCTACTATTAAAATTGCAGCTAAAAACGTTGTTAAGTTTAAAGCTGGTGCTGAGTTAGCCAAGTCAGTAAACTAAACTATAGTTTTAAATATATAAAAAGCATCTCTTTGTAAGGAGGTGCTTTTTATATTTAACAATTTTGGC
>CAYNLI010000134.1:0-6005 GCA_964398035.1 uncultured Flavobacteriaceae bacterium
ATTTGGGCGAGTACATTATTAAATGTTATGGACGATTTTTATGGTGGAAATTGGAAATAGTTTAGCCTAATAATTCTAGTCTTATTTTCTTTGGTAGACCTTTAACAACCAAATCATAAGAAATATCTAACCAATTGTATAGTGTTTCATTGGGCAAGCTATTGTCCATTACAACCCTGATCCAGTGTTTTTTACTAAAATAGGAGGGTTCTTGTAGAGCATCATATTGTGCTCTGAGCTTTTCTATGGTTTCAGGAACACATTTTATGCTAAAACTGGCAAATGTATTAATGTCAGTGGCAGTAAACATTTTACCCATCACTTTAAAAACAAGAACATCGGGGAGTTTAGGGAACGGAATGGATTCCGTCACCCCTTTTTTTGAAAGACAATAGGCTCTATATTCTTCTATGTTCATTAATTAATTCACCATAAACAATGCATTGGCAAAGAACAGTTTGCCATTTTCCCAAAATCCTCTGAACAAAGGATTGTCTACCATATAAACTACTTTTCCTTGCCCATGGTTCTCTACACCAAAAATCATTGTGTTTTCAACTTTTTCCTGAGCGTTACTACCTGCAAAACCAGTAACAGGAACGGTGCCGTCTTCTAAGTAAACTACTGTGCCCTTATCAAGAAAGTTATAGGCACTATTTCCTAATTTTAAGGTATGGTAACTATTTCCATAACCAAATGCCAAGGGATGGGTGTTGTCTACTTTAGTTTTGAAGATTGCCCCTGTAATGGCATCTTTAACACGTTCTCGCTGAATATCTTTATGAATCTGTACAGTGGTGGATACTGTAGAGTCTTTTTCAATTTCTTTCTTTTTGATAGAGAACCCCTTTTCACCAGAAATACCAGAGATTGCACCACCCATTGCAATAAGTTTACCTCCTTTATTCACCCAACCTTTTACATTTTTTAACATTTTTTCATCAAAAAATTTGTTGTAATTCCCTCCAGGTAGAATCAATACATCATACTCAGAAAGGTCTATTCTTTTTATATAATCAGCATCTAAAACAGTTAGTGGATAGTGTAATTGCTGTTCAAAGAAATGCCATATTTCTCCAAAACGAAGTGTAGATGCTGGCCCTCCTGAGAGCATGGCTACCTTTATTTTTGGAACCATTTGTACATAACGGGAACCAAAATCTTTACCAGAATCAACAAAACCAGAAGATGTTGCAACTAATTCTTTAGTATGCTTATTTGAAATTTTATATAATTTTTTCTGAAAATCTTTATCATTTTGATTGTCACCACGGGTAATGATTAAACTACCTCTGTTAAATGGATTTCCATTAACAACAAAAGGGGTTTCTGCATATCGTACTCGGATTTTTTCTTGCAGTAATTCAGCCAAAAAACGAGCGTCTTTCATACTGTTCCATTTAGTGACATGGGCATAGGCGTTAGGTTTTACAACACCATATTCTGTGCCATCTAGCCAAGACTCATCTTTTTTAATCAAATTTTCTGATGCAATGGCATCCAACCCATAGGCATAGGGTAGAGACCAAGCAGTAATGTCATAGGTAAGTGAATCGCTTAATTTTGCATGGGGTTCAAATAAGACTTTTACCAAGGTTCCTTTTGTTTGATTGGTTGAAACCACCAATGTTTTTTCTGAGGTTTTCATGGAACTGACCTTTCTTGTTTTATAATTGAATCCTTTTACTGTCCCATTATATGCTCTACCAAAATCAATTTCATGCTTTTGCAGTAAATTTTCTAAGGCATTGATTGCACCTCTATTTCCATTCAACACATAACTTTTGTATTTAAAATTTTTGTTCTTGTAGAATTTTTTGAACTCGGTATTCAATTTACCAACATTCTTGGCAGCTACTTCAACGGTAGAAATTCCCGTAGTAAAATGATGCGCAATTCTATTTTTAAGGGTCAATGTATCTCCAATACGTGTTTTAATGCCCAATCCGGCTCTACCGCTACCGCCTTGTTCATAGGTCATTCCAATAGCGCCATTGTATGTAGGATAGGTGTCGCCATAACTGGGGTAGAATAAATCAAAAACTTCTTTGGTAAAATATAACCATCCATTAGCGTCAAAATATTTAGCATGGTTTTTTCCAATGGTCACTTGGAAATCTCTTTGAAAGTCTGTGATTACTTCATGGAAAGGCTCTGCAGCAGGTGCAAAATAATAAGGACTATTAACACCTTGTTCATGAAAATCCACATGCACATGGGGTAACCATTTATTGTAGACTTTTAGGCGTTGTTGACTTTCAACCTGTGTCAACCATGCCCAATCCCGGTTAAGGTCAAACATATAATGATTGCTACGCCCACTTAACCAACCTTCAACATGCTCTTTGCTATTTGGGTCTACATTATTAGGTGTATTTTTATATTGATTGTACCAATTTACATAGCGTGCTCTACCATCGGGGTTTATGCAAGGGTCTATAATAACGACTGTGTTTTCCAGATAACTGGATTTATTGGTCAATAACTCATAAATGGTTTTCATGGAAGCCTCTGTACTTACACTTTCATTACCATGAACATTATAACTTAACCAAACTATAGCCTTTGATGCATTGCTCTCACCAGTAGTACTTTTTATGTGTTCTTGACGAATGGATTCCAAATTTCGCATATTGGCAGCTGATGATATATAGGCCAATAGCAAAGGTCTGCGCTCATTGGTTTTTCCATATTCTACCAAGTGCACTCGGTCAGAAGCAGTTTTAGCTAAATATTCGTAATAATCTGCCACTTCATATTGGCGAGTGAACTGAGTGCCCAGTTCATAACCCAAAAATTCTGATGGAGATTTAATTTCTTGAGCGAATACTATAACTGTTAATAAGAAAACGAAAGGGAGTAAAAAAAGCTTCATATATTAGCTAGGATTGTTTGTAGACAACCAAAGTAGCAATAATTATTGATTATTTATAAAATGAACTCAAGGAATAACATTCTTTATTTAACTGTAATTAACTTATTTTTAGGAATTGAAAATCGCAAGTATTTTATCTTTACTCGGATTTTTAAAATTTTCTATGGAAGTTGACTGTATACCTTTTAAATCTACTGGTTATTTTTCGCAATTAATATGCGATTATATAGATGAGAAGAAGGAATTGAACCCTTTTTATAATCGATTTCCTTCACTGGAAAATTTTAAGGAGCAAATTAAGGAGAAGCAGCAAAGTTTTTCAACCGCTAGTAGAAGTGTTCTATACAAGTCGCTCATAGCACAGTACAATGGGTTTGAAGTTTCTAAAAATACTACATCCAATATTTTACTTTTAAAGAAGGATACCACATTTACAGTGGTTACGGGACATCAACTGAATCTTTTTACCGGCCCGTTATATTTTTTGTACAAGATTATTTCTACTATCAATTTAACAAAAGAGCTTCGAGAAGCCTATCCTGAATACAATTTTGTGCCAATCTATTGGATGGCTACAGAAGATCATGATTTTGATGAAATTAACTATTTTAATTTTAATGATAAAAAATTACAATGGAATAAAGATGTATCTGGGGCAGTAGGAAATATTGATACACAGGGTTTGGAGGAAGTATTTAAAACTTTTACCCAAGAAATTAAGGACAATAATAATGCTACAACATTAAAAGAATGGTTTGCCAAGGCATATTTAGAACATGAAAATTTAACCGATGCCACCAAATATTTGGCCAACAAGCTTTTTGGAGCATATGGTTTGGTCATAATTGATGGTGATGACCATGAATTAAAAAAACTACTTGTTCCATTTGTCAAGAAAGATATATTTGAAAACACTTCTTTTAATAAGGTAACTGAAACTATTTCACAATTAGAAGAGGTGTCCACTGATTATGGAATACAAGTAAATCCAAGAGAAATCAATTATTTTTATTTAGCTGACGGTGTTCGGGAACGCATCATAGAAAAAGATGGGATATATTATGTGAATGATACCGAGCTACATTTTTCTAAAGAAGAAATGACAAAGGAAATCCATGATTTCCCAGAACATTTTTCTCCTAATGTAATAGCCCGTCCTTTGTATCAAGAAGTGATTTTACCCAACCTGTGTTATATTGGCGGAGGTGGTGAAATTGCCTATTGGTTGGAGCTAAAATCTTCTTTTGAAGCTATGGAGGTCCCTTTTCCTATGTTGTTATTACGTAATTCTGCTTTGGTCATGACAGAGAAGCAAAGTGATAAGCTTAAGAAATTGAACCTTTCTTTGGAGGATATTTTTCTAAAGCAAAGTAGTTTTATCAATAAAAAAATCCGTGAAATATCTAATATTGATATTGATTTATCCCCTCAGAGAAAGTATTTACAGCAACAGTTTAAGGAGTTGTATCAATTGGCCGAAGAAACGGACAAATCCTTTTTAGGGGCGGTAAAATCTCAGGAGTTAAAACAATTAAAAGGGTTGAACTCTTTGGAAAAACGTTTGCTCAAAGCCCAAAAAAGAAAATTGAAAGACCATGTAGTTCGTATGACCGATATACAGAACGAGATTTTTCCAAATCAATCTTTACAAGAAAGACAGCTCAATTTTTCTGAACTTTATTTAGAGTATGGAGATGTGCTTATTCCAAGATTAATGGAAGCTTTACGTCCTCTAAATGGAGAATTCTGTATCTTGAAGATGTCATAATTTTTTCTTTTGAAAAATAATCCTTCCAAAAAAGTATTTTTTATTGCTTTGTGCAGTGCCATTGCCATTGTGGCCATTAGCTTTATGAAAAATGCGTTAGAGTTAGAGGATGCGGAACAAGCTTATTATTCTCAATGGTGGCGATGGGGTTATGATGATCAGCCACCTCTTTATACTTGGATGCAGATTTTAGTAAACTCTATTTTTGGAGTTTCTAAATTTTCATTATCCTTTTTAAGAGGGCTTATTTTTTCAGCTTCTTTGCTAGTGCTTTATCAATTTTCGATGGAAATTATTAAAGATAAGAGTAAAGCAGTTTTGGTTGTTTTTAGCCTAGTTTTAATACCAACATTTATAGATTTCACTTTTAGGAGACTTTCACATACATCATTATTGATTTTGGCAATATTGACAACCTATTTTATAGTAAATAGGATACGACAGAATAAATCAATTTTAAATTACTGCCTTTTGGGAGTTGTTATAAGTGTGGGCATATTAACAAAATACAATTATGTGTTTATGTTGGGAACCTTGTTTTTAGGACTTTTTTTTGATAAAAAACTTAGAAAAATTGTATTTAATTGGAGAATTGTAATAAGCTTAAGTGTTGTAGGGATTACCATAACACCTCATTTATTATGGTTGTTGAACCATAATGGCTATGTAATAGAATTGAATAATAGTCTTCATATGAAGACTGGAAGCGGTAGTGAAGGGGGAATCCTTTTTGTTTCCCCTATTTTTTCATTTGTAGTAAGCTTTTTAAAACTGTTGCTTCCTTTGTTGGTTTTTATAGTAACTGCCTTTTTGTTGAAGAAAGCTAAGCTTAACAAAACATATCTAAATAACTGGCTGTCAAAATTGTTCTTATTGCAATTATTGATTTTAGTAATAGGTTTTGTTGTTTTGGATGTTCATAAAGTAGAAGTTAGATGGTTGTTGCCTTTGTTTGTTTCGTTTTTGGTTTTATTTTTTGAGGTGTTTTATATAGAAAATATAAAGAAGTGGATGCAATATGGTTTTTATACGTTTTTAACCGTTCTTTCCCTTCAAACACTAAGAACCCCTGTTGAAAAGGTAGTTAATATTTCATCGTCTGTCCATTTTGGATTTCAACCTATATCAGAGAAATTACGGCAAAAATATAAGGACAAAGATTGGGTGTTGCCAGATGTCACTTATGGGGGGAATTTACGATTATTAAATCCTGAAAAAAAAATATTTTCTTTGGATGATTTTAGTTTGCCTACAAGTAAAATAGATTCACTGAATGCTGTATTTATTTTTAAAAATGAAAAGCCTGTAACTTATGATTACAAAGTAGTAGATAGTATTCAAAACTTTGGAAAAGAGCAAGAA
>CAYNLI010000135.1:0-5741 GCA_964398035.1 uncultured Flavobacteriaceae bacterium
ACTCTTTCGCCTCCTGAAATAAAATTCGTTATTTCCCTTAGCGGGTGCAAATATATAACCCTTTTTCATCTCTCACAATACTTAATTGTTTTTTTTTGAAATTAATTGATTCATATTACAAACCTATCTGATTATCAGTTTTATACAAGCTAGTTTTTTTACAAAAATAGTACTGCACTAAAAACTATTAATAGCTAGTTGAAACTTTTCTATACTCAAAAAGTTTATAATCAGCTACATGCTTCTTTTTAAAAAAATGAAAATGAAAATTTATGTGGAAAATAATATCAAGAAAAGAAATTCCAAACTAAACCAAAACGAATAACAAAATCCCTATAAGGATAATTCGGCGCTGAGTAATAATTATATTTTTTAGTGAACAACGTATTAAAATGTTCTGCTTTAAGATACACTCTAGTTTGCTTTATCTTGGCATTGATAAAAAAATCCAACATAGGAAAACCACCAAGTTCCTCTTTGTCTTGAATATAGAATTCCCCAAGTAAAGGATTGTACGCATCCATATAATACGATGTAAAATATTTAAACGTTACACCTGTTTGAAGGTACATCGCTTTTTTGAATACATTATTGGAGTAATACAAAGTATTTCTTGTTATAAGCTCTGGCACATTAAAGACATTATTTGTTTGGGAGATATTTTGATACATGACCGTATTATCTAAAGCAAACTTTCCTACACGGAATTCTTTATTATACTTCACCTTAATATAATTTATTGTGTTATTTTCTTGAAAAGGTTTTATATGTGCTTTCTCTCCACCAGCTTCTATTTCTTCATTTACAGCTATTGACCTAAAATATGTGTAGTTGTCTATAGTGGAATATTTCGCCATTAAATCACCCCATACTTGAGACTCTATATTAAACTGTAAGCTATTTGTTTTTTGTTTTTCAAAATTCGAGGTGTTTTGCCAGTTGTAATTTAAATATTCACTTTGGTACAACAGATAATTGTAATTTGGCATTTTAGAAGAAGAGTGGACAGCAAACTTCACTTTATTTCTTTCGTTTAATTTATAGCTCACCGAAGCATCAATAAGATTACCTGTTAAATTACCTGAAACATTTTGAGTAAAACTACCATCAACCATAAAGCCCCTTATTGTTTTTGAGTAATCTGCCCCTACTAGAATTTCCTCTCCCTTTAGTTTGTTTTGTATTTGCAATGATTCCTTAATTAGAGTACTATTAAAATAGTAATTATAGCTATAGCTATCCAAACGCCCTTTTAATTGACCCAAAATTGCATTAGAAAACACAACATTAACTTGATTGTGCATGGTTTTTAGAACGGCCTTGTCGTTCACAGGACTCAAGAAAGATGATCCAAAAACAACTGCCTGAGGTGTTTGTATATATTGGTAATACTTAGTTTCATAATTAAATTGATGCCCTATAATCAATGATGTTGAAACATTCCTTGTTGAATCTTTTTCTTTTCTCAGAAAATCATATTGATGGTCAAAGAAATATCTTTTACCCAATATTTTATTCTGCCCATCAGGAAACACAACATCTATTCTTGACCTGTCTTTAAAATCCTCATCTCCTGATTCAAATTGCTCATCTTTGCTTGCCAAACCACCATTTACCTCACTCGTAATATTTTGCGCAGCAATATGCCCTCTAAAACTATAACGCCCATTTTTAGTTTTATAGTTACTAGTAACTATAAAACTTCCAGATTCTACTTGGCTACGCCGATACTTCCCCAATGACCTAAATCCTTTATAGGCTATAGAAAAATTTAATCTTCTAGATGTATTAAATGTAAGCAAGGCATCTAGTGTCTGCCCTTGTTCAAATGTGGTCTTAAACATAATATCCGTCATTGGAGTGGGAACGTTGTAATAATTTACATCCTGTACTTCCTTATAATTTAAGTGATTGGCTTTGGCTCCAATTGATGGATAAAACATCTTGTTTTCAAAATTGACCCCTAGTTTATTATAAGGTTGTCCAACATTGGAAAATGGCATTAATTCAAAATTATCCTTTCTTAAATAATTGTACTTGTATTCTTTTTGTATAGTCAGTGTGGTATCCAAGAAAGTAGTGTCTCTTGCAAAAGAGATTATTTTATAATCTTTTATTGTTATAACTATCTCATCTTTTTGCTTATCCTTTTTTTCTTTTGATTTACCTTTTTTTTGCATCATAACAAGAGTGGAATCCAGTTTTTTAGCTGGTGGTATTGAATCTTCTTGAGAAAAAAGTGAAGTACTTAAAAAAACAAAAAGTAATAGGAGCAAATATTTCATTCTATAATATTACAAAGCAAAGTTACTTTTTTTGTCCTTAATGAAATGTGAAAGTTTTCACAGAAATAAATATTATCAACAAACTATCAGTTGAACAAAAAAATTGATTATTCACATAATATTCAGCATATTTACAAAATCTTTTTGGAACAGATACCGATCCAACAACTTCATTGGGAACAATTACAGAGAGTACCATTGATGCTACAGTAGCTTCTAGTGAAATTTATTATTGGAGGGTCATTACAACTGATAGCCAAGGAAACACATCACAATCTGAAATTTTCGAATTTAGAATCAATTGATTTTTAAAAAACCATTTAAAAATCACCATCTTGCTTATAATTAATTGTAGCATTTTGTGGGCCTAAAGAATTATTTACATTTCTTTGATGAAGTAGGCACTGATGAAGCAGGGCGAGGCTGTCTTGCGGGTCCGGTAACCGCTGCTGCTGTTATATTGCCCAAAGGATTTAAAAACAATGTCCTAAACGATTCTAAACAACTTTCTGAAAAAAAGAGAGATGTATTGCGCCCAATTATAGAAACTATTTCTATTGGTTTTGGGGTTGCACATATCTACCCTAAAGAAATTGATAAAATCAATATTCTCAATGCATCTATCTTGGCAATGCACCATGCCATTGAACAAATAGATTTCAATCCCAGATTCATCATTGTGGATGGCAACAGGTTTAAACCTTTTCATGACATTCCGTTTGAGTGTATTATAAAAGGAGATGCTAAATACATGAGCATTGCCGCAGCCTCAGTTCTGGCCAAAACATATAGAGATGAATACATGGAGAAAATCCATTTGGAATACCCCATGTACAATTGGAAAAAAAACAAAGGATACCCAACAAAAGAACATAGACAGGCCATTAGAGAACATGGAATCACCAAATACCACAGAAAAAGTTTTAGACAATTACCCGAGCAGTTAAAACTAGACATATAAATGGCTAAATTTGTAGTAAAATCGCGCAAATGAAACTTAGAACATTACTCGTTTTTTCTTTTTTTCTTATTCTTAGTTGTAAAAAGGAAAAAAACACTTCCTCTTCCTTACTAGAGTTTGTTCCAAAAGATGCTGCTATTTTAATCAAAATAAATGACCACCAAGCATTTAAAAGTGAGCTTAAAAACAATGCCTTTTTAAAGAAAATTGAAAATACCGAAATTTATAATTCTTTATTTGACAAAATAAAAAACTTGGATTATATTTCTCCCAATTCTGAAGGTTTATTAGCCTTTATAGAAGTGGGAAAAGAGAGTTTTGAATTCGTTTATATCACGAAAACCAATTTAGATTTTTTTCAATTAGACAATGTTCAGGATCTCATCTCTGAAACCCTTACCTATGAAAATAGGAGTTATGATAAATATATAATAGGCGACAATTCTTTTTTTAGTTTAAAACAAGACAACAAAATTGTTATATGTTCCTCGCAATTAGTGCTGGAAAATTTAATCCGGGCATTTAAAAACAATAGAATACCCAAAACCCTTCAAAAGTTATATGAAGTCTCTAATCTAGACAAGCCGGCGACAATATTTATTAACACCGCCAACAGTGACCCCATCATCACCTCAAATTTATTGGAAAGCTCAAAAATAAAAGTCTCCAATTTTTCTGATTGGGTTTCCTTGGATCTGAATACTGGTCAAAATCATGTGATTCTTAATGGCATTGCCATTGCCAATGATTCATTGAGCCATTTTATAAACCTATTTAAAAACACCCGTCCTTTAACACATCTAACACCGAGAATAGCCCCCTTAAATTCTGATGCCGTTCTTTCCTATACTTTTGATGATTACAATACATTTGCCAGAAACCAACAAAAATATTTAGACCGCTCTTCTACTTTGGATACCATTTTCAATACCGTGGAAGAAATTGGTTTTATCTTTTTAAACTCAAAAAAAGGAGTCGTTCTAAAAACATATGGTTCAGAAAATATTCATCAATACTTAAATGGCATAAAAAAGAAAAGTTTGGATTATCAAGGGAGTGAAATTGTTGAGTTGAACTCTTCAGATTTTTTAAATCATTTTTTTGACCCCATCATAAAAGATTTTACCGCCAACCATTATACCATCATAGATAATACATTCCTGTTTTCTAAGAATAAAGAAACATTGCAAACCATAATCAGCAACTACAAAAACGGAGCTACATTTAATAAAAGTGCTGTTTACGTGGCATCCAAAGAAGTATTATCCAATGAATCCACTATGCAGTTCATCTCCAATTCAAAAGGAATCGAACACTTTCTAGAACAAGACTTTTCGAAAAAAATGGTGGCGGACATTAAGAAATCTGATTTATCCAAATACGCATTTGGGGCACAATTAATTGCGGACAACAACTTTTATCATACTTCCTTAATTGCACAAAGAATTGAAAAACAAGTTAAGACCAATACCACTTCTCCATTGTTCACCGTACAATTGGATGCAGATTTGGCCAACACACCTCAATTTATAACCAACCACAGGACAAATAAAAAAGAGATTGTGGTACAGGACATAGATAATAATCTGTATTTAATATCACCCAAAGGAAAAGTTCTTTGGAAAAAGCAATTGGATACCAAAATAATAGGAAAAATAGAGCAAGTAGATATTTATAAAAATGGAAGATTACAATTGGCTTTCACCACCAATAACCAGTTTCTGATTTTGGATAGAAACGGAAAAGAAGTTGAACCTTTTAACAAAACCTATGAAGGCGGCAACTTAAACTCATTGGCTGTTTTTGATTATGAAGGGCGTAAAAATTATCGCTTTGTAGTTACCCAAGGTACTAAAGTATTTATGTACAATGGTAAAGGTGACATTGTAAATGGCTTTACATATATCAATACAAATGCACAGATTACCCATACACCCAAGCATTTTAGAATTGGTAAAAAAGATTATTTGACTTTTATGCTTGAAGATAATTCACTCAAAATTTTAAACCGAACAGGTAAGGACAGAGTCAAGGTAATAGATAAAATTGATTTTTCCGATAATGAAATATACCTCTACAAAAACAAGTTCACTTTAACTGACACTAAAGGAATTCTTCACCAAATAGATGAAAAGGGGAAAATTGGTAGGGTTAATTTTAATTTGAACAAGGATCATGGCATAGATGCAACAAGTAGGACTTTAGTTGTAATGAATGACAATGTTTTGACCATTAAAGGCAAAAAAGTGGAATTAGATCTAGGAGTCTACACCAAGCCCAAAATATTCTACATCTATGATAAGATATACGTATCTGTCACTGATATTCAAAACCAAAAAATATACCTTTTTGACAGTCAGGCCAAATCCATTCCAAATTTTCCTGTTTATGGGAATTCTCTAATAGACATAGCAGATATGGACAATGACAAGAAATTGGAACTTGTAGCCAAAGACTTGGATAATTCTATCATTGTCTACAAAATGAATTAATTG
>CAYNLI010000136.1:0-5636 GCA_964398035.1 uncultured Flavobacteriaceae bacterium
CCCAAAACCCTCTTTTCTTCTAAGAAAACCAACGGTACATCTTGTGGAGATAATGATTGTGGATGCCATTAAATAGAAATTTAGATAACTACCCCCCCTTCGGGCAACCATTTACACATTCATTTCGTCTTTATATTGAACACTTACTTTATTTTTCGTTAACAAAAGGGAAATCTTGTGGAAATGATGATTGCGATCGTAACAAATAAACCCAATTTTCGTCTACTTGTTAAAAAAAGAATAAAAAGGTATTAAGGAAATCCAAAAGATACCCAATTGCACAAAGTGTATTCTTTTATTTGCCAATAACAAACTCGGTTTATGAATAAAACAACTACCACTGTCAGTCTTTTTTTATGCTATTGTTCTCTTGCTTTTGGGCAAGTACTTAGTTCTAAAGTAGTGGATTCTATCTCTAAAACCCCTATTCCTTATGCCACCATACTATTATCGGAAAACAGTGGTGTAATCACCAATGAAGAAGGCCAGTTCAGCCTTCAAATGGATGAAATTACAAAGGATACAGATTCCTTGTTCATTTCCTGTATTGGCTATGAAACGAAGGTCTTCTCATTAAATCAGTTTACGGACAGCATCATCTATCTAAAGCCAAAAGCCATAGAATTGGACCACGTTATCCTCACCAACAAAGAATATACAGCCGATGAGATCATCGCTTTGGTAAAGAAAAACATCAATAACAATTATAATAAGAACACTTCTAAAAAAAGGTTGTTTTTTAGAGAATCCAACCATCAGAATTTTACCAAAACAGATTATATTTTTAAAAAATCTACTATTGAAGAGTTCAATAAAGAATTCATTGATAGTATTCTACAATCTTTTCCTAAAAGAACATCTTACTACACAGAGATTCTATGCGATTTTTATGGAGACGGTTCAGAAGAAAAACAAAAAATAGATATCATAAAAGCCTCTGAGCTTTACAATAAAAATACCCAATTAAGTTTTGAGGGCATAGAAGAAAAATTCAATGATATTATAAAGCGAAATGTAAAGCCCAACTCTTATTTTAAGATAAAATCTGGCATATTTGGTACTAAAGTAGACATGGACGATATGCTGAATGAGGAAACTTCCAAAGATGCAGAAGTATTGAAAAAACAATTGGAGGAAAAGAAAAAACAAGAGGAGGAAAGAAAAAATAATTTCTCTGGTCATAAAAAATCTAATTTGGCACGCGTTTTCCAAAGTCAGTTTTTTATGGAAGACTCCTATCTAAACTTTCTTCAAAAAACAAACAGGTATGATTTTAGTTTAATTGATTTTACCTTTTTAGGCAATGACCCTGTTTATATTGTTGATTTTACTCCTAGTGGCTCTGAAAAAAACAAGGGCAGATTATACATCAATGCAGATGATTATGCAGTTCTTAGGGTTGACTATGAAAATGTGAAATCCTTAAAACGATTCAATCTATTGGGGGTTTCCATGAATATGTATCTAAGAAAAGGTAAAAAATTCTTTGTCAAGGGAAGTGATGGCCTTTATAATTTACATTATTATGAAGTGGAAACAGGAAGCCGTTTTGGTATAAACAGACCGTTAAAAATCATTGAAAAAAATAAACATGTAAAAGGAAGGCGCAAACAGAATGAGCTATCCGTTAAATTGGATATGGCAATTACAAATACCAATAAATACCAAATCATTGTTTTTGATGTGGAAAATATTGCAGCTACGGACTTTGATGCCTTACCAGAAAACAATAAGATATTGCCTACTTATATGTCTCAATACAATCCTGAATTTTGGAAGGGATACAACATAATAGAACCTAACACTGCCATTAGGGAATTCACTGCGGAAAACTAAATATGTATTGACCTTCAATTAACCTTTTCAATATAGATTCTCTTCATTTATTCAATGTTGTTCCCTTTCTCAAAACAACATTGTCGCACTTTTTATACCTACAAGCGTAACCTTTTGTAAATTCCTGACTATATAGTAATGAACACCAACTAAAAAAACTCTTTTGGAAGAGCTTTCAGACGAAAATCTAATGTTAAAAGTTGCAGAAGGGAATTTGGATATGCTCCGGATTCTTTTTGAAAGACATCACAAACATGTGCTCAACTTTTTATATAAAATGTCTGGAGATAAAATGCTCAGCGAAGATATAACGCAAGAGGTGTTTTACAAATTAATGAAGTATAGAACTTCCTATAACAATGGCAAGTTTGTTTCTTGGTTATTTACCATTGCCAGAAATAGTTTGGCAACACATTATAGTAAAGAAAAGGAGAAACATCTTGATTTGGATGCCATAAAATATATGTTGGCTGAAAAAGAAGAGGAAAAAAATGAGAATTACTCTCATTTGCAAAGAGCCTTGAACAAATTGGGGACTTCGGATAAGGAATTATTGATTTTAAACCGATTTCAAGGAATAAAATATGCCGAATTGGCTGAAATAAGTGGCAGCACAACAGGAGCAGTTAAAACAAAAATAAGTAGGGCCTTAAAAAAATTGAAGGTCATCTATTTTAAAAATATATAACCGATGAAACAGAACCATGTTACAGATCTGCTTCCAGAATATCTGGATGGTCTATTGGATGCTACCCAGAAAAGAAAAATAGAAACACATCTAAAAAAATGTGATGTTTGTACAACAGAACTAGAAGAATTAAAAGTTCTTTTCAATTCTTTTGATGAGGAAAAAGAGTTGGTGCCATCAGACAAACTAAAAACCAACTTCTTTGAATTTTTGGAAAAAGAAAAGCAGACCAATCCCAAGGTAATCGCCATTGGGTCCAAAGTCAAATCAAGTAAAAAATCTTGGATGCCCAACCTACTAAAAATAGCGGCCAGTATTGTTTTATTAATCGGCTCTTTTATGATGGGCAAAAAGCAGCAAGAACAAAAAGCAAATGTTGAAATAGCAGCATTAATGAATGAGAGCTTGGATATAAAACAAACGGCAATGCTTTCCCTTATGGAAAACAAATCTGCCAGCAAACGCATCCAAGGCGTGCATTATATTGATGAATTTTCCAATCCTGATGAAGCTATTGTAACAGCATTGACAGACAGGATGTTGTATGATGAAAACACCAATGTACGCTTATCAGCAGTAGAAGCACTAAAAGGGTCTACAACCTCAGAAGCAGTTAAAAATGCTTACATAAAAGCCTTAAAAATAGAAAAGGACCCAGGAATACAAATTACAGTTATTCAAATCTTAGTACAGATACAAGAGAAAAAAGCGATTGCTCCCATGCAAGAATTATTACTTCAAGAGGACACTCAACCTTTTATAAAAGAACAGATTAAATCATTATTACCAAGTATTATATAAACATCCGTGCCGAGGCATAGTCGAAGCATCAAAAAACGAAAAATCATGAAATCATTAAAAATTACTTTTTTAGCATTATTTATTTGCGCAACCATAACAGCGCAAGAAGATTTTACAAAGTCCTTGGACGGTATTGAATGGGTGAAAATAGAATCAAGGGCAGATGTCACTATAAAGACACATAACAGCAATGAACTTTTGATTAAAGTTGGAAGCTCATATCATACCCCTGAGAGAGCCAAAGGATTAAAATTAGTGGGCGAAGGAGGTTCTGACAATACGAATATTGGGTTTTATGTCATTAAAGAGGGCAACAACTTAATTGTAAGGAATCTTAGAAAATCTGAGAGTGCAGAAATCTATTTGCCCGCCACTCAAAATATATCCGTTAAGACCAATTGGCAAGGCAATATTGAAATATCAGGGTTTTTAGCCGAAATTGAGGCCAGTGCAGAATTGAACGGAGGTATATCCATTGAAAATGTGAGTGGTCCCCTAACTGTAAATTCTTTAAATGGAGAAATAGAAGTGCTGTTTACAAAAGTAAGTCAAGCCTCTCCCATCACCATAAAAACAATCAATGGAGAAATAGATGTTACCCTACCAGAAAACACTCCCGCAGATCTTTCTCTTGGCTCTCTTAATGGTAACATATACACCAATTTTGAACTGTCCACCCCAGAAAAGGATGGTCTAAAAGCCATAGGTAACAGCAAGGTTAAAGGATCCATCAATAATGGAGGGGTAAAAATTAAGCTAAGCTCTATTAATGGAAGTATTTATTTAAGAAAGAAATAATATTGGAATTCATTCAGCACAAAAAACAAACAGTCATGAAAAATTTAGGAATCACGTTTTTGTTAGGTTTGATCTGCCTATCCACAAACGCACAGAAAATCATTGAAAAAAACATCAGCTATAAAAACCAAACTATTGATGTGGACGTAAGGTTCGCTTCTGAGATTGAGGTGAAAACCTGGGATAAACAAACGGTTTATTTTAAAGCGGAAATTGTGACCGAAGACGGAAAATATTTAGATTTATATGAGTTGAACATTGAAGAAAACAGCACTTATATCAACATAGTTTCCAATGCTGAACCCATTTTTAAAAAGACATGGGACGAATATGAAAAAAATCATCCAGGTAAAACAAAAAGATATTTTTCAACAGGCGATGAATATGAATTCAACTATACGCTCTATGTTCCTAAAAACGCAAAGTTCAAAGTCAGTAGCATTAACGGGAACCTAAAATCTGAGCTTATTGAGGGTGAATTTACCGCCGACCTCATCAACGGGGATATTGATATTGCAAAATATACCGGGAACCTAAATTTGAGTACCATAAACGGTGAAATAGACCTAAAAATGATAAACGCAGATTTGGTTGCAGAAACCATTCATGGGGACATTTATGCAGATGAAAAACTGAACTTTATTTCTACAGACCATCATGTGGGGCAAAAAATACATGGTCGGTTTAATAATGCCACAAACCGTTTGCGCTTAAACACCATAAACGGGAATATGTATTTAAGATAGTTTGATCATACATCCATCAAAATTCTATTTTGGTGGATGTATTATTGAGCTTTTATCGTTACACAAAATTTTGAATATAAGAGTACAACAAAAGCCCCCATCCCATAACCAAGAACAGACCGCCTAGAGGTGTAATAGGTCCCAAGAATTTCCATTTTTTACCTTTTGATGCACTAAGGCAAAGCCCGTAAATACTGAATGAAAAAAGAAATGTCCCAATCATAAAACAGTATGCCATATTAGTTTCCAAAGATGAGCCAAAGGGTAAATTATAGCCCAATACCAATAATAAAATGGCATGGTACATTTGGTATTTTACACCCGTTTCAAAACTTTTTAATTGCTCTTCAGTAAACGTCTTTTTTAAGACATGTGCTCCAAAAGCACCAAAAATCACTGCCAGTAAACCATATACTGCACCTAATATCTGAACCAAAAAAATCATACGCTATTGTTTCACTTTATCTTTAAAAAAATCAAATTGTTTTTGTGTCTTTATTGAATCAGAAAAATTAAGAAACATTTGCAATGAATCTTGATACACCAATTTTATTTTGCTTTGGGTTAGATCATCCACAAAAACATACACCTTGGTATTGGTAATGGAATCCTTAAAAAAACCCTTTTCCGTTGTTGAAACAGAAAAACCATTGATACGTTCCATGGCGGGCAACCTTTTTTCCATAGAAACACTGTTCATTTCTGAGAACAATATTTTTTGATGGTACACCCCTGATAAGATCTCAAAATTATCATTTTTCACCCGT
>CAYNLI010000137.1:0-5598 GCA_964398035.1 uncultured Flavobacteriaceae bacterium
AGATAACAATTAAATTTAAAAATCAAGTTTTACATTTATTTTTTTGATTGTTGAATACGCTACAAGATATTTTTATGATTTGTTTTGATATGTTATTTCCTTTTTTTGATGCAAATTTGCAACCATGGCCATCACAGTTAAGAACATGACTAAAAATTTTGGGGAACCAAAAAGCTTTGGACAACATTTCTTTTTCTATAAACAAGGGTGAAATTGTTGGATTTCTGGGATCCAATGGCGCTGGAAAATCCACGTTAATGAAAATATTGACCACTTATAGCCTAGCTGATGAAGGCACAGTAGAAATAAATACATTTGATGTAGTAAAAGATCAGAAAAATGTACAGAAAAGTGTAGGTTATCTACCAGAACACAACCCTTTGTATTTGGACATGTATGTAAAGGAATACCTAGGTTTTAATGCTGATGTATACAAAATGGATAAAAGCCGAATAGCAGAAGTCATTGAACAAACAGGGCTAACTCCCGAGGCCCACAAAAAAATAGGGCAGCTTTCTAAAGGATATCGGCAACGTGTTGGTTTGGCAGCTGCACTTCTACACAATCCAGAAGTATTGATTTTAGATGAACCCACTACAGGGTTAGATCCCAATCAATTATTGGAAATACGCAAATTGATAAAAGAGATCGGCAAGAAAAAAACCATTCTCCTATCTACCCATATCATGAAAGAGCTTGAAGCTGTTTGTGACCGTGTCATTGTCATCAATAAAGGAGTTTTAGTGGCCAATAAAAAAATAGATGAACTCCATGATATCAATGAGCAGGTTATTGAGGTAGAATTTGATTATCGTGTGGAAGAACAGTTACTGCAACGATTGCCCAATGCCGTTTCAGTCAAAAACACTGAGGGTTTTATGTATGAAATTACATTTAACACCTCTAAAGATATGCGCCCAACAGTGTTTGATTTTGCCCATGACAATCAATTAAAGGCACTGCAACTAAGTGAAAAATAAGAATTTAGAGAGTTTGTTTACGGAGTTGACAAGTTAGGCATCTCTACTATATCAATCCGTTAGATTTTATCTTATTTCTCTACAAAATGACTGAATCTATCTATGTATTCGTTAAAAATCAAGGTTTCTTTTTCAGCTAGTTCTTTATCCTTGTTTTTGTTTAGGATAGTTATATTTCGTTGATATGCTTGTATATCAGCAATAATATTTTCAATATTTTCATATTGCTGATCCAAAGGAACATTTGCATAATATTCCAAGCGCTCCTGATATATAGTTTTAAGCTTGTGAAATAGTTTTCTTGCCTTTTTGGTTTCGCCTACTTTATAATAACCATCAACAAAAGGCTCTACAAATGTGAAGTATTCAAAATATTCTACTGGCATGTTTTCAGTAGCTATATTAATAATCTCTTTTGCCTTGTCAATTTTATTTTCTTTGATGAGAGTCTCTGCCAAACGGGCTAAACTGATTCGGAAAGAAACACCTCCTTGCTTTCTAGTTTGGGGGTCATGATAAATATTTGGATTGCCCGAATTGCCCCATTCCCACTTTTTTACAATATCATACATCAAATCCCCATCTATTCTTCCTTTGTCAAAAATACTTTGGTTCTTGGTCTTTATAGGTACCAATTTGTATACCAAACCATCCAACTGCAGGTAATCTGTCATCCATATATATTCTTCCTCGTCAAAGCTACCCCCCGAAAAATAAAGAGGGCGTTTCCAATCATTATTGGCAATAATATCCAACATCATCACTCTGCTTTTACTTATCCCATTTTTGGGGAGGTCTATATCTATATAATCTAAAATAAGAGCAGAATCCTTTTCCTTTACCAAACCACTTTCTAAAACGTTCTTTTTGTTTACGGGAATACGGATTTTATTAGTAGGATAAAATACAATGTCCAGATAGCTTTCAGGGTATTCCAATACATCTGCCCCATCCTTTTGTAGAAGGCTTTTAATCTTTGTTTGAGGGTTGTCACTCGCCACCCAGTTTATAAAATCTTTTATAGGCCATCGCTTATCCGTTAATGGCTTATAGTATATAGCATCCCGAGAACCATATCTGTATTTCTCATGAATCAATTGCGAAGGAATTGGCTCACTCTCATATGCCTTACGTTTCATTTGGTCTATATACCATGAAAAATTAAAATACCCAGTAACAATAATTCGTGTATCGGTCCGGTAACCCTCTATATCCTGAGCATACCATAATGGAAATGTATCATTGTCCCCGATGGTAAAAAGAATGGCTCCTGAATTTTCCTGAGTAGAATCCAAATAAGCTTTCGACATAGAAAGTGCAGTAAACCGATTGGAACGGTCATGATCGTCCCAATTCTGATAAGCCATTACACCAGGAACCGTAAAAAGGCAAACTATAGTTATTACCGGAACCACTATTTTTGAAGGAACCAATTTTCGAAATTCATCAAACAGGCCATAAACTCCAAGGCCAATCCAAAGAGCAAAAATATAGAAAGAGCCCACAAGGGAATAATCCCGTTCACGAGGTTGAAAAATGGGCGGATTTGTGTAAAACTGTATGGCTATGCCAGTAAATATAAAAAAGACAAAAAGCACCCAAAATTGTTTGGGGTTTTTAACAACTTGAAAAATAAGTCCTATAACCCCTAGAATCAAGGGTAAAAAGAAATAGGTATTTCTACCCTTGTTCTTCTTAATAATACTCGGCAGGTTTTCTTGACTCCCCAATCGCAAACTGTCAATAAAATTTATTCCACTAAGCCAATTGCCATTATTGTCATACCTTCCCTGTATATCGTTTTGCTTTCCAACAAAATTCCATATAAAATAACGCCAGTACATATATCCAAATTGGTATTTAAACATATATTCAACATTCTCCCATACCGTAGGTGGCTCTACATCAATATAATCACTGAAATCATTAAGAAAACCAATATACTGCTCAGCATTTATTTCGCCTTGGGAATAACCATTTTTAAATTGATTTACCGCAACTTGTAATTCTTTATTGGACTGATATATTGGTTTTACTTTAAATTTAAGCACTCCAAAATATCGCATATAATTTTCTGCATTTTGGTCACTCCACAAACGTGGCAATATGCCTACATGTTTTTTATTAGGACTTCTATAGGCATTTTTAAAATGGTTAATAATTATGTATTTCCCTGATTTTACATCCCGTTCATATTTAGGCTTATCGTCTCTTTCTTCTCCCATTGAAGCAAACATATCTGAATAGTAAGCTCCATAGAACGGACTATCCGTACTGGGATATTGTTCTCTATTGTAGTAGGCCAATAAAGAACGAGCATCAGAAGGATCGTTCTCGTTAATGACCACTTTAGCACTGGCACGTATAGGAAGCATTAGCCATGAAGAAAAACCCAAGAACAAAAACATACAGCAAAGTACAATCGTATTTGCGCTTCTATAATTATTTCTGTGAGTATAACGCAACGCAATATAAAAGAGTAATATAAATAAGAGACCCATAATGATACTGCCCCAATTAAATGGCAGGCCTATAGTATTGACAAAGAAAACCTCGCTCCATCCAAATAACCTTAACACATAGGTCAAAGAAAATTTAAAAACCAACATTAAGACCGCTACTACAGTAATATTAGCAATCAAAAAATTCTTTATGGTTGTGGTTTTATATTGTTTAAAGTAGTACAACAAAACTATAGAAGGAATAGCTAAAAAACCCATAAACTGTATTCCAAAAGTTAGTCCCACTACAAAAGAAATAAGTATCAACCAACGATTCCCCCGCAAAGTATGTAAACTGTCTGTCCATTTAATTCCCAACCACAATAGAAGAGCCATGATAAAACTGGCCATGGCATATACTTCGGTTTCTGTAGCATTGAACCAAAAACTATCAGAATATATAAAGGCTAGTGACCCCACCAATCCACTTACTAAAACCATAATGGCTTTGTAATTCGTAAACAGTTCTTTTTGTGCAATCAACTTCTTGGTCAAATTGGTAATGGTCCAAAACATAAAAAGAGCAGTAAAAGCACTGGACACTACTGAGACATAATTTACCAATTTCGCGATTTGATTGGTCTCTATAGCAAATATTGAAAAAAAGGCTCCTATTATCTGCAATAAAGGTGCTCCTGGTGAGTGGGCTACCTGTAATTTAGAAGATGTGGCAATATACTCCCCTGCATCCCAAAAACTTACCGTAGGCTCTACTGTTATACCATAAGTAAACAAGGCAATAAGGAAAACGACCCATCCAAGAATGATGTTCCAATTTTTAAAGTTTGTTGCAAACACTGTAATAAATTCTTACAGCAAAGAACAATCAGAAAAACCTATAAGACACTTTTAAGAGGTAGGGATTAAGTACTAGTACTGGGTTGATTTTCAATTTTCTGGAACAATTCCTTACGATTGGAAACATTCAACTTATTATAAATATTTGTGATATGGGATTTCACTGTACTTAAACTAATAAAAAGCTCATTGGCAATTTCTTTATTACTTTTTCCTTCTAGAATCAATTCTTTAATATTCTTTTCCTGTTTACTCAAATCAATAATAACAGTAGGGTTTCTTTTTCTTTTGGTTCTAATCATAAAAAACAATAATCCTGCAATAACAACACCCAAAACAATGTTGACAGTCTTACTTAATTGGTATTTTCTCTCTACCAGCTCATTGGTTAACAATGCCAATTTGTTTTCCAAAAAGAGATATTCTGTGGGGTTTACATCACTTTGTTTTAATTCGGTTAAAAGTGCTGTGTAATATGTCGGGTTCTTAGTAATATCAATATCCAAAAGTTTTTTATTCTCCAGTAGTTTTATTCCTATCAATTTTACCCATAGTATTTGAAGGGAATCTTTTGCAAACGATTTCATTTTTGCAGTATACTCTTTTGAAGAGAAATCATTTATCCCAGAACCAGCTTTATAAAATCTTGCTTCAAATTTTCGCAATCGCTGCCATTCAGCATCTACCTTGTTGGTGTTTATATAATTGGAAAACAAAAGGTTTCCTTTTTTAAACTGTATACTATCTGCATTGGAAAGAATAAATAAAGAACTTTTCTGAACCGTATCATTTAATATTTCCCGAATTCGATTAACATGAATTCGATATATTTCATTTTTATTTGAAATCAGTTTTTTGTCAAACGAAAAATAACCATTTTTTTTTATTGGTACAGAAGCAACCTCTTCTTCATTAACATAGTTGGAAGCGTCTGCAAGGTCAATCTTAACAAGATGTACTTTCTTTTCCCATTCACTACTGTTTTCAATATCCACATAGCCCATTATAGCATTTTGGGAAAAAACCCATAAACCATTCATTATAAACAATAAGGCAAAACATTTTTTAAGCACAATTTTTTTTCTAACTATTGTTAGCCCAAGTTAAGGGATTCTATAAATAAAGACAACCTAAAAATTTACACTATACATTCTTTAGCTCCATCAATAACAAACCCACTACCTCATCCAATTCATTTTGCACTTTAGGTCCAGTACAATTCATCAATATGGCAAATACCATTTGTTGTTCTGGGTATACATAGAAATTGGAATAACCACCTACCCCATTACCCACATGTCCATAAAACGGTCGGCCCT